>JANYDV010000119.1 GCA_025363505.1 Bacteroidota bacterium | reverse complement strand
TCGCCGAATAGCGGCATGACCTTATTAATCACCAGAAAGGATACCAATAATTTTACTGTATTAGATGCAGTATGTACGCATAAGGGGTTTCTCGTCAACCCATTTGAGCCGACTTTAAATTTGTTTAATTGTTCTTCGACTCACGGTTCACAATATAATATTGATGGTGTGGTTGTTCATGAGCCATCAACAGTAAATCTCACTTCCTACGAATGGACGTTTGATAGTGCGGCAAATATTTTAACTATTCTTGGCGATCAACTTGGAGTTCCCGCTCACAGCTCGGCTTCGTTGGAGCTTGAACAAAACTCACCAAATCCGTTTTCATTTGAGACAACTATTGCTTTTACCATACCCGAGAATGCCCATATCTCTCTGAGAATCACTGATGAGATTGGCAAAGAGGTTGCTACTGTTTATGAAGGAATGCTTGAAGCAGGTAAACATTCAATGGCAGTGAATGCTTCAAATTTGGCTCATGGAATCTATTTTTATCGCCTCAGCACACCTGCAGGTATCCTTGTAAAGCAAATGACCGTTTCTAAATAAGGTCTTGACGGTTAATGACCGCTCCCCATACAAAAGTATAGAACAGAACCGCCTATCATTTCGTTTAAATAGACTCTATTCATTGTGAGGAATTCATCCTTGTCATCTCCGAGAATAGAGTTGTCAATAAATTTTATTATTATTTTATGAGTCAAGAAAATAAGCCGACGAATTCGATTCTCCATGCTCATGGGGTTTCGCATTCACGAATCAATTTTAATTTGAGTGCAGAAGAACTCTATGCCGAGTCGCTTTCACGCGGCGAAGGTAAACTTGCTTCCAATGAAGCCCTGGTCGTTTCGACCGGAAAATTCACCGGGCGTTCGCCAAAAGATAAGTTTGTCGTTCGTCACCCCGAAAGCGAAAAAAATGTCTGGTGGGGTACAGTGAATCGTGACATCTCTGAAGAGAATTTCGAGAAACTTTATAGTAAAATGAAAGCGGCAATGAATGAGAAAGAACTCTTCGTTGCCGATCTTTTTGCCGGTGCCGACCCCGCTTATCGTTTGAACGTCCGTGTCATCAACGAGTATGCTTGGCATAACTTGTTCTGCCAAAATTTATTTATTCTCCCGTCCGCCGGAGAACTTGCCGATCATAATGCACAATTTACGATCATTGATATCCCCTCAGTCAAAGCTGATCCCGCGACCGATGGCACTGCCAGTGAGACGTTTATCGTGCTCAATATTGAGAGAGGTATTATTCTCATCGGTGGCACTGAGTATGCCGGCGAAATGAAGAAGTCAATCTTCACAACCTTAAATTATTTGTTGCCACTCAAGGGTGTAATGCCGATGCACTGTTCGGCAAACATTGGCGCCAAAGGCGACACCGCCCTATTCTTTGGGCTTTCCGGCACCGGGAAGACGACCCTCTCGGCTGATCCGACTCGTTCGCTTATTGGCGATGACGAGCATGGGTGGAGCGAGAACGGTGTCTTCAATTTTGAAGGTGGATGTTACGCCAAGTGTGTAAAACTTTCTAAAGAGCAAGAACCGGAAATCTGGGACGCTATCAAACGGGGCACTGTTCTCGAAAACGTCGTGCTTGATGCGAAAGGCGCCCCTGATTATAATGATGTTTCTAAAACAGAGAATACTCGTGCTGCCTATCCGTTGGAATATATTTCCAATGCCGTATTTCCAAGTGTTGGTGGACATCCAAAAACGATCGTGTTTCTAACCGCAGATGCGTTTGGTGTTTTGCCTCCGATCTCTAAACTCACCAAAGAGCAAGCAATGTATCACTTTATAAGTGGTTATACAGCGAAGCTTGCAGGCACTGAACGTGGCGTTACTGAGCCTGAGCCAAATTTCTCGACCTGCTTTGGTGCGCCGTTTATGGTACATCATCCGAATGTCTATGCTGATCTGCTTGGCAAGAGAATCGATGAGCAAGATGCGAAGATTTGGTTAGTGAATACCGGATGGACAGGCGGTGCCTATGGCATTGGCAAACGTATGCATTTGCCATATACTCGCGCTATGATCAATGCGGCTCTCTCCGGCGAACTTGATAATGTTAACACAATGGAAGATCCAATTTTTGGCTTGAACATTCCACAGTCAGTACCAAATGTACCGGCAGAAGTTCTTAATCCGCGTGATACCTGGACCGACAAAGCCGCCTATGATGCACAGGCAAAAATGCTGGCGCTAAAGTTCAAGGAGAACTTTAAAAAATATGCCGACGGCACTGCCGATGCTATAAAGAATGCAGGAC
>JANYDV010000065.1 GCA_025363505.1 Bacteroidota bacterium | reverse complement strand
CACACCCAGTACCCGACCAACATCCTTGAGCACAGCTCGTGCAGAAAGTGTTGAGAATGTAATGATCTGCGCAACAGATTCTTTGCCGTATTTTTCTTTGACATAACTAATAACACGCTCGCGCTTGTCATCAGAAAAATCAATATCTATATCGGGCATCGACACGCGATCCGGATTCAAGAAACGCTCGAAGAGCAAGTTGTACTTGATTGGATCTACATTAGTAATGCCCAGTGCATACGCAACCAATGAACCAGCAGCCGAACCTCGACCGGGACCCACACTCACACCACGATTACGAGCTTCGGCTATAAAATCTTGTGTAATAAGAAAATATCCTGGATAGCCCATTTTCTTAATTACCGAAAGCTCAAACTCAGCACGCTGCTGAAGCTCGGCAGTCATTGTCGGGTATCGTTTATCAATTCCCTGCCAAGTTAATTTATCGAGATATTCATCTAAGGTGGCTACGCCCGAGCCTTCGGGAATGGGAAACATTGGCATCTTCAATCCCGGCGAAAGTTCGAGATTGCAACGCTCCGCTATCTCCATCGTGTTTTCGATCGCACCAGGATAGTCTTTGAACAGCTGCTGCATTTCTTTCGCATTACGGAAGTAGTTTTCCGCAGTGCCATAACGAAGCTTGTTAATATCCGGCGGCGAGTCTTTATCACCGTCTTTGATATAGAGCAACACATTATGAGGTACGGCGTGCTCGGCAGAGATATAATGGCTGTCGTTGGTACATACTAACTTTAACCCAACTTCTTTAGCGAGCTTTGGCGCAAGTGCTAACACTTTTTGCTCGACATCGAGATGATGGTTTTGAATCTCGATATAAAAATCGTTGTCAAAAATATCTTTGTAATGCGAAGCCACTTCGACCGCTTTGTCATAATCACCGGCAATCAGATACGGCGAGACCACGCCACCTGCACATGCACTGAGGGCGATTAATCCGTCGCGATGCTCTCGCAGGAGCTCGGAGTCAATTCTGGGTTTGTAATAGAAGCCTTCGGTATGACCTTTGGTCACGAGCTTCATCAAATTTTTGTAGCCCGTTTCGTCTTTTGCCAGAAGAATAAGATGATGATATACCTTACGCTTGCCACTCGGGTCATTAATCGCTTCACGGTCTCGGCGTGAACCATTGGTGACGATATACATCTCGCAACCAATTATTGGCTTGATGCCTTCTTTCTTCGCCGATTTATAAAAATCGTACGCACCAAACATTACGCCATGGTCGGTCAGTGCGACTGCAGGCATCTCGAATTCCTTCGCCCGCTTTACCAAATCCTTCACACTACAAGCCCCATCAAGAAGCGAGTAATAACTGTGATTATGCAAATGTACGAAATCAGATTGGGGCATGCTTTCTTCTAAATACCTTTGTGTGGTACTAATACAAAATCAAATAAAATCATTCTAAGAGTTATCAACAAAAAACGCCTTACTGTCATTCTGAGCGAAACCGAAGAATGATAACTTTATTTTAATTGCTGATAGCCCGAATGGGTCATTTCCTTAAGACGAGAAATTGTTCTGAGATATTTTTTGGTGTCTCCGCCGGTAAAATAAGACTGATGCCAGAGATCTTTAGGCTCGACAGATGAACTCGCCATTACTAATATATTATTATCGTAGGCTTTATCGATACAATAGACAAACCGCAGCGCCGCATGAGGGTGTGTAATAGTACTGACATCCCTCAGCACCAGCGCATCAATCTTTGGCAAGACACTTCTGATTCTCATCGGATGGACTTTCGAAAGTACATCAAGGAACTGCATAAAATCGGAATCAATCACTCGCTTATCATCAAGAAAAGGCGAATCAAAAAGTGAATGTAATTCAGATTCGCTTGAAGTCCAAGTCGAACTCGTGCCTTCGCCGATATGATGAAGCGTTCGGTAATCCTCGCCATCAATTTTGATCGAAGTAAATCGATCGGTCAACGATCCAAGCTCACGCCGAAAATCTTCGACTGAAAATTTCCCGTCACCGAGCGCACCCGGTGGTGTGTTCGAGCTTGTGAGGATCGAAACACCTGAATCAAAAAGTTGGGATAATAAATTTGTGGTAATGCGTGTATTTGCCGGGTCATCAAGTTCAAGCTCGTCGATCACCAACAGCTTTGTCTCCTGTAATGATACAACCACTCCCTTCAATGTTTGCAAGCCAACTAAAAACATCAACTCTTGAAACGAGAGAAATACTTTCGTCCCATCGAATTGATGAAATGCCGATGCCAAAAGATGTGTCTTCCCTATGCCAAAACCACCATCAAGATAAATACCCGAACCCTGACTGGCATTTGCATTAAAATATTTCTTAAAAAATCCATTTGAGCCTTGTTGATTATCTTGAAGCGACGTAATAAACTTCAGCACCTCTTGCAGTGCATTTGCTTGCGAAGGATAAGTTGTATCAGGAATGTAATTATCAAAAGTCGCAGCTTCAAAATGCTTCGGAGGGACGAAGCCAGCGATCATCTCTAGCGGATCAAGAGGTTTTGAGGAAAGTTCGAGCAGATACTCTGCTGAGAAAACGAGACTGCTCAACTGAGCACAGGCAAGAGGTCTGCCTTCTCAGGTTCGCCACACATTCGATAAATGGTATCTTTCACTCGGTCCATCAGCCACATCGGTGTGCTCGTGGCTCCGGTGATGCCGACGGTAGTTGCATTCTTAAACCATAGCGGATCAAGTTCGCTTTCAGTCTCGATAAAAAATGTATTTGGGTTTGCAATTGTCGAAATATCAAAAAGCACTTTACCGTTCGAGCTTGTCTTGCCTGCAACAAAGATCATCACATCATTGCTTTTTGCAAACTCTATCAGTTTCTTTTCACGACCGGATACTTGTCCGCAGATGGTATCTTTTGCATGAAATTCTACTGCATCTTCTTCCATCTCTGCAACGACAAAATCAGCAATGCGTTTTTTTAGCTCGTCACGAATTGCATAAAATGTCGGCTTATCCATCGTCGTTTGCGAAAACAATACCGTCGGTTTTTCAAGCGTGACCATTTCGAGTGCTTCCTTGACCGACTTCACCACAATGGCTTCGTCATTGACAACGCCACGTAACCCAATCACCTCAGCATGATCTTTTTTACCGAAGATCACTACTTGATAGCCTTTATCGTAAAACTTTTTTATTCGCTCTTGTACTTTTGTGACAACGGGGCACGTCGCGTCAATGATTTCTAAACCAAGCTCTTTGAGTTTTTGATAGGTCGAAGGAGGCTCGCCGTGAGCACGAATGAGAATTTTTGTATGGGTATGATTTGCTTTGTTATCAGCAGCGATTTTCTCGAAATCGCTATGCTTGATCGTTGCCAAGCCTTTGTTGCCCAACCGCTCGATCTCCACGGGATTATGGATGATATCGCCCAAGACATAGAGCGTATCGTGATGCGACAACTCCTCCTCGGCAAAGTCAACCGCCCGAACAACCCCCCAACAGAAACCAGAATTTTTATCGACTGTTACTTGCATAACTATAAAACACTTACTGCCAATAGCTCGTTCGGCATGATGCGCCTGCTTTTAGCAAGGGTTCTCACCATTGCTGGATAATCACACACACACCCGACGCATCTCTCAAAGCAAATTCCTTTGCGCCCCAAGGTCTTAATGTAATACTATTCAAATTTGGATGGAGTAGCTGGGGAAATTTCGATTGCACTCGATAATGAACTTCTTCGATAGTATCAGTATGTAGTCGTAGTTCGGGGCGATCTTTCTCGGCAAACTCCTTACTTTGAATCAAAAATATCCCAAGAGTATCCTTTTCAATAACACAAAGGGGATTCTCCGATTTCAAATCATCATAGCCGATTGTAAATTCAAGACACTCAACAAACAGATGTAATCCGATCTGAATATCGATATAAAATATATTGGGGATGAGTTTGTTAAATTTCATACCAGTCTAGACAACGTTAAAAGTAATTAAATCCTCTTCACCAACTCCACTATCCTCTCCACCTGATCATCAATAGTAAGACCTGATGTATCAATCTCAATCGCACCATCTGCTTTTTTTAGGGGGCTGTTGGTGCGTTCGGTGTCGCGTTTGTCGCGTTCTATTATTTCTTGTTCGAGGGTTTGGAGTTCTACTTCGATTTCTTGTTGTGCAAGTTCTTTTAGGCGGCGCTCGGCACGTATTTTTTCATCTGCAACTAAAAATATTTTCAGTTCGGCATCAGGAAACACCACCGTTGCAATATCACGACCATCAAGCACAAAGCCGCCGTCTCTGCAAATTTCTTGCTGCATCGCCACGAGTTTGGTGCGAACATCACTACGGGTCGAGAGTGCACTTGCCAGTTGTGCCACTTCGGGTGCGCTCAAAAGCTTGGCGACATTTTCTCCTTCGAGCATTACTTCAGCCGATTCATCTACATCAATATATACACGCTCGAGCAATTCCGGAATTTGTTTATCGCTACTGTCCTTCACACCCCACTGCAAACAATAAAGCGCAAGCGCACGATACATTGCACCGGTATTGAGATGACGATAACCAAGTTGACGCGCTACTTCGCGTGCTGTCGTGCTCTTGCCGGCGGCAGTTGGTCCGTCTATTGCAATGATGATGCCGTTGAGTCGCAAGGCTTAGTTGGTAAATTGTGTGCTGACGATAGTGAGTTCGTGCGGATAAGTCATATTGCCGATTGGGGTCGAAAGTTTAGGTGTTGCCTTAAGTGCTAACTTCGCTGCGCCTTGTCCGCTGATAGCCAGTGCGAGATTTGCAATGTCATCATACCCTTTATCGGCAAAGAATTTTTTAAGATCAACCGATACCTGTAACGGAATGACCGTTGTTTGTCCGCCGTCGGGCAAAGCCACTGCCGAGCCGATACCACCGGTGATGGTCTCGCGACCATCAATGAGCATCCGCCACGGAAACTCCGCCAGTGAGATAGCCGAAAGGCTGGTATTGGGGTCGTGCTTGTTTGGGTTACGCGCCGCAACGTTAAGCGTAAATGTGAGCGGCATTGTGCCACTATTAAAAGCCCTGAAGAGACTAATCCCATCAACGATACTGAAGTCTTTTATCGAGTGCTTGTTTGCCAAATCAACACCCATCAGTCGGACATTAACCGCATCTTGTAGTTTGAACTCCGCTCGGGTCAGCCCTGCAAGTGCATTGAGCGTTGCACAAGAATTAACCGAGACCAATGTAAAGACCGTCACTGCAAAGAGTGCGGTCATAGTAAAAAACGTAAGGTAAGCTTTTTTCATAATAGAAGATAACGTGGCAGTGTGGCAGATGTTCCCTTTCGAGACATTATTTTATATTCATACTCTAAGAGTATCACACAACAATAGAAAAGCCGAGGTCACCATGAAGGAGCCTCGGCTTAATGTGCGGAGCGGACGGGACTCGAACCCGCGACCTCCTACGTGACAGGCAGGCGTTCTAACCAGCTGAACTACCGCTCCATCCGCACTTATAAAAGTAGCGGGCATATAACTGTTTTTCCCTGTGGGAAGTTCAGTATAGCCAATAAAAAAACCTGTTGATCTCAATGATCGACAGGTTTTTTGTGGAGCTGAGGGGACTCGAACCCCTCACCTTTTGAATGCCATCCAAACGCTCTACCAGATGAGCTACAGCCCCAACGATACCCTCAGTGCTTTTTCTTGCGCTCAGTGCGCGTTCTAAACCTTGTTAACAAGATATACGGTTCCCATACAAAGCGGATTCAGAAGCAGGAAATTATTTATGCATTCCAGAACTGTCTATCGAGACTGCGATATTGTATTGCCTCGGACAGATGTGGGATTTCTATGTTTGCGCTTCCGCCAAGATCAGCTATTGTTCTCGCTACTTTGAGTATCCTGTCATAGGCTCTTGCCGAGTGCCCCATTCTTGTCATCGCTTTCTTGAGCAGTTCATTACCGGCTTCGCCTATTTCACAATATTGCTGAATGAGCATCGGGCTAAGATCGGCATTTTTATATATCTTCTGCTTCGGGTTTTTAAGATTATGGGTTTCATATCGCTCACGCTGCACTTCGCGCCCTTGCAACACTCGTTCGCGAATACTTTTCGAAGCTTCGCCCGATACCTTTTTTTGTAATTCCTCGATCTTCACACTCGGCACTTCGATATGAATATCAATCCGATCAAGCAACGGACCCGATATTTTACTCATATATCGCGAACGCATCACTTCGCTGCAAGTACACTGATGCAACGAAGAACCAAAATTACCGCAAGGGCAAGGGTTCATCGCGCAGAGCATCATAAAATTCGCTGGATACTCAACAGTGAGTTTTACTCGTGAGATTGTTACTTTGCCATCTTCAAGCGGCTGGCGCAATACTTCGAGAACATTACGCTGAAACTCAGGAAGCTCATCGAGAAATAAAACTCCATGATGAGCAAGTGATATTTCGCCCGGACGAATATTACTCATTCCGCCACCGACAAGAGCTGCGTCGGAGATCGTATGATGTGGCGAACGAAACGGTCGTTGGGTGAGCATCGGCACACCCGCCGGAAGAATACCCGAGACCGAATGGATTTTCGTGGTCTCTAAAGCTTCATCAAAAGTCAATGGTGGCATCACCGATGGAAAACGCTTCGCCAACATACTCTTGCCCGAGCCCGGCGAGCCGATCATAATCACATTATGACCACCGGCTGCGGCAACTTCGAGCGCTCGCTTGACGGTTTCTTGTCCTTTGACATCAGCAAAGTCAAGCAATGTTTGATCGACATGATCTCGAAAGAGACTTTTAATATCAACAACGCTTCGCTCGACGACAGCAGTACCATTCAAAAAGCCAACAGCTTCGCGAAGATTAGAGACGCCATAGACTTCAAGCTCCGGTACCAATGCGGCTTCGCGTGCATTTTCTAACGGAAGAATAATCCCTTTAAGATTCGGAAGTTCCTTTCTGATTGCTCGTGCATGAAGAGCCACATTCAATGCGCCGTGAATTGGTCTGACAGCACCATCGAGCGCAAGCTCTCCGAGCAACAGATATTGTTGGAGGGTGTCGGGGTCAATACCACCGGTCGAAGCAAGCAACCCAAGTGCAATCGGCAAATCAAAGGCACTGCCTTCTTTGCGAATATCGGCAGGAGCAAGATTAATGGTGATGCGTTTGGAAAAATCAAATGGGAGACCGGAGTTTTTCATCGCAGCCATCACGCGTTCTTTGCTTTCGCGAACAGCCGAGTCGGGCAAGCCGACCATCGCAAAACTTGGTGACATATTTTCGATATGACACTCGATCTCAACGGTATATGCTTCGATTCCTTGTGTCGTGGCAGAGTAGCAGCGTGAAAACATTAATAGGTGCCTATATTTAATACTACTAAGATACGAAAACTATCAAGCTGTCACAATATTAGTTAATCAGGTTTCTTTAGGTCCTGATTAAATTTCGGTTTGGGTTTTGACGAATATCGTTCTTGACGCCATTTATCATATTCGGGCGTGTTCGGAAGCATGCTCGGAAGCGGGTCTTCTCTGTCGTGGAAAAGATAATACTTAATGAGCTTTCTGGCAATAGGTGCCGAAATCGACCCTCCGAATCCTGCATTTTCGACCATAACACACATGGCAATCTTGGGTTTGTCGAATGGCGCAAAGCAAATAAACCATGCGTGATCTTTGCCATGTGGGTTCTGTGCGGTACCTGTTTTTCCGGCGATCTTGCAATCATGCTCCCCCGGAGTTTCGGCAGTATGAGCTGTACCTCCTCCTTCATGAACAACACCCCACATCGCATTCCGAACAATCTCAATAATCGTATCAGCTATCGCAACTTTGCGTCGTTTTGGTACAAAATCTTCCCATTTTCCGGTCTTCGGATTGAAGATAGCCCGAGCAGCGTGAGGCTGTACCCACGTTCCATGATTTGCCCACGTTGCTGCATAAGCCGCTTGTTGCATCGGTGTTACCCCAATCTCACCCTGCCCGATACCTTGACTGACAATATATCCTTTTGTCCAACCTTTGGGGTAGAGTTTATTCATCCGAGCAGTATTCGGTATCATTCCGTTACCTTCGTAGCCAATATCAGCACC
>JANYDV010000036.1 GCA_025363505.1 Bacteroidota bacterium | reverse complement strand
ACCAACCAAAAATATTCGCGGTCATAATGGTTACTTTTCCAACACCATTGACTGCCCCATCGACAATGTTGGTATCGAACCATGCACAGCTGCGAGCGATGAGCATAAACGACCCAACGAATACAAATTCGTTGAATTCATCAATGTACCATTTATTCAAACTAAAATGATAGAGTGGTTTAAAACTTGTTGCAAGTTTATCGGCAAGTGTTGTATTCTTGAGATACATAAACCACGCCAGTGCAATACCTGTCAGCGCAACAAGTATCGAGATGAGCATACCCATCGGCGCCACCTCGTGTGTTTTGTGTTCAAGGGCTTCCTGATGCGGTGCGAGTTCGACAGCTTCTGTGTGCTCAGCGGTGACGGCAGGATGTTCTGTTGCAACAGCTGTGTGCTCAGTCGTTACTGCACCTTCGCTATGATGTGCAAATTTCGGAGCCGTATTTTCCGGTACGATCGAAGCAGGGGTAGCTGCCCACGTTTTCATAAACCATCCGTTCGCCGGATCGATAGGATTTGCACCATACCAAATCCAGAAAGAAAGACCAGCCAAGATCATCAATGGAATCACCATTGCTTTTGGTGACTCGTGAACGTGCGCATAAATTTCCGGTTTCTTCGGCTCACCAAAGAATGTCATAAAGACTTGACGCCACATATAAAACGCCGTCATCATTGCTACGCCAAAACCAAAGTATGGCAAGATACTGGCAATGCCGCCTTGCAACTGCGAGTATGCTGTCGTGCCGGCAAGGATTTCATCTTTCGACATAAATCCTGACATGAGTGGGATACCACTGATTGCCAATGTTGCGATAATAAATGTCGCCGCCGTGATTGGCATTTTCTTTCGCAAGCCACCCATATTACGCATATCCTGCGGATCGGTATGGTGATCGTGCAGATGATGTAATGAATGGTGCATTGCATGAATAACCGAACCAGAACCCAAGAAGAGACACGCTTTGAACATTGCATGTGTCACTAAATGGAAAAAACCTGCACTAAAAGCACCAACACCGAGTGCCATAATCATATATCCGAGCTGTGAGACAGTCGAATATGCCAGTACTTTTTTCAGATCGTTTTGTGTCAGTGCTATCGAAGCAGCAAGGAAACTGGTAAAACCACCGATCATCGCCACAACAAGCATTGCATCACCTGTCAAGATCGGAAAAATACGGCAAGTAAGATAGACGCCTGCGGCGACCATCGTTGCGGCATGAATAAGTGCCGAAACAGGTGTCGGTCCTTCCATTGCATCGGGCAACCAGACATGAAGCGGAAACTGTGCACTCTTGCCAACGGCACCACAAAAAATCAGCACACCTGCGGCAGTAAGTGTTGCCTCGGGACTCATCCCGAGCAAACTAAAACTTGGTGGCAAGCCTTTGTGAATAGCAGCAAAAATTTCGCTAAAACTAAAGGTATGGAACGTGGCATAGATGGTCATCAACCCTGTCCACATCCCAACGTCGCCAATACGATTGACAATAAAAGCTTTTTTCGAAGCCATCTGCGGACCCGGCTTTTCGTACCAATGCGAGATAAGCGAATAACTCGAAAACCCTACTAACTCCCAGAAGATATAAAGCGCAAACAGATTATTTCCGATTACGATACCAAGCATCGAGAATGTGAAGATACCCAAATAGGCAAAGTACCTGCTATAACGTATGTCGCCCGCCATATACACACTCGAAAACAAATGCACTAAGAACGAAATCAGCGTCACGACCACCAGCATTATTGCTGTGAGGTTATCAATCATTACGCCGGTAGTGATATTGAGCAAGCCAATACCGGGGACATCGCCAAAGCTGATCCAATTAAAAGTAAAATTGAGTGTCTCAGGAATCGAGCTCAGTTTGGTAAAACAAATATAAAGCGCAAGCGCCAGTGCGGTGCCGAGGATCGGCAACCCCACCCAATGGGCATTTTTTTGAAATCGTTTTTGATTAAAGATAATAATCAAAAACGAGAGCATCGGCAGCCCCAGAATAACAATCGCTAACGAGATCAGTTGGTGCATAGTCGTTATTATCTCTTAGATCAAGTTAATCGCGAAGCGTATCAGCGTCGGCAGGATTAACGGTCTTAAAGTTCTTAAAAATGTTTAGTACGATCGCCAGTGCCACAGCAGCTTCGGCAGCCGCAACAACGATCACAAAGATCGAGCTGAGTTGCCCACCGATGTTGATTCCGCCAAAACGGCTGAATGCAATAAAATTAATATTCGCCGCATTGAGTATCAACTCGACGCCCATCAAGACCGCGATCACATTGCGGCGCGAGAGCATCGCATAGACACCGAGCGAAAACAGCACGGCGCTAATAAAAAGATAGTGGTTCAGTCCGATCGTCATAGATGTTCGTTACGAGAGTGATTCAGACAGTGCTTCTTCTTCGAGAGTCGGTTCTTTGCGGGCTATCATCGTTGCGCCAATAAGCGCGACCAGCAAGACGATTGAGACAATCTCGAATGGCAATAAATAATCTGACAACAATAATTTGCCG
Source organism: Bacteroidota bacterium (assembly GCA_025363505.1). Lineage (GTDB taxonomy): Bacteria > Bacteroidota > Ignavibacteria > Palsa-1295 > Palsa-1295 > JAFDZW01. Next base: position 711 of record JANYDV010000036.1, on the reverse strand, counting down.
ATCTCCACCGATGTCCCGCTCGAACCTTCCTTTGTTTTTACTTCAGAAGGCGCACCGAATTTCTCCGATAAAATTCTTTCGTTCGCATCTTTATTCCACTGCGTCGCCGCCCAAGGCTGTTGAGTATAATTCGACCACGACGAGACCGAAGCCGTCTTTCCGTCTTTCGACTTTTCGCTATGTGTTGCTGATGGTCCGAAAAAAGCTGCACATAAAATAGCGAGCAACCCTAACGACAGTATAGCAACGACGGGCTTTGGACCTGCATTGACCACAATGTTCGCACTCTGAATCCTGTTGGTAAGCATCACGCCAAAGATGAGCAAGATGAGAATACCACCGACATATACCATCATCTGGGTGACAGCCAGAAAATCGGCATTTGCCATCACATATAAGCCGGCAACGCCGACAAATGTAAACAGTAATGCAAACGCTGCATAAACGATATTACGATGAATCGCCGTGACGGCGGCACCGACAACCGTAATGAATGCAAAGATGTAGAATATAAGATCGAACATTATTTTTCTGTTCCAAAATGAACAACCAACTCACAGTATACTATCACTATGAAGATAGTGTGTAATTTCTTTCGTTAGCTTGCTTTGAACGGCGGTGGTTTGATACCACCGGGTTTTGCCATAAACGGTGGCGGTTTTACGCCCCCGGCACTTGGTGCAGCCGGCGGTGCGGTTGCCGTTGGCGCAG
>JANYDV010000306.1 GCA_025363505.1 Bacteroidota bacterium | reverse complement strand
GTAAGTGTGCGTAGTTCTTGCAAATTCGTGCAACTTGGTTTACGACGTGCAATCGAACCTTGAAGTGTGAGTAATGATTTTGAGGCAGTCGGACCTGCATAAAAGTGAAACAGGCAGATCGTATCGCCATCCAATGTTGGTGCACCGATCACATCAATCGAAATCATCCCCGCAATTGAGGTATCGATGGTCATAATATTTACCTGCGCTACCGGACCTGCATCGATACCTAACAACGAGAATAATGTAGTATCAAAGGGAAGCTCGATATGAACAAAGGTAAGGTCGTCGCAAATACTTTTTTTCAAATGAACAGCAACCGTAAAATCATGACAAGTTTTTGCCTCGGTCGTATCAACGGTAAAAGTGGAAAGTAAAGAATCACAAACAACCGGCATCGTCTGACCGATATTATATGAATAGGCATCTGCTACACTAAAACCTGAGGCAAATGCAAAGACCGGCTCAGATGATTTGATATGATGAATACCACCCGGAATTTGGACGTTAATAAATGAGTATGTTGTTCCGAATATCGGTAGTGGTGTAGCCTGTGTCTTTGCAGGCAATCCATCAAGTTCTAATTGGGCTTCGGCAGTTGTGGGGTAGATGATCGTAACAAAATTTGGAAAGGGTTGTCCGAATGATCCTTGGAAATTCGGTACGAACCACTCAAGCGAATCTAAAAATTGTGAGCGAGGCATCACCGTGATCATCGAGGGGTCACTGAGTGCCGATATACGGTTGAGTTCAAAACCGAGTGAAAATTGATAGCAATGCGCCGGTGCTGTGACAGTAAACACTTCTTGACGATTGACAAAAGGAATTTCAATAACCCCGTTTGACGATTGATAAGTAAGTCCGCCTCCCGAAATAGCAAAAAAATCGGCGACATCAGAAACAAACATTAATCCGTATGCAGGGTAATCGCTGAAGGGTGCTGTGTAAAAAATAGTATCGGTCAAACGTCGAGGCAACTCCATATTTAACAGCTCGTTACACGCTTCGGTGCCTAACGGAACGTAGCCACAGGTTAATCCTGAAATCACACTAACAGGTTTTGTTGATCGTACCAGTGAACCCGACAACGATGTCCCCGAAGGAATGCCGTTGCTATCGGCTTTTACAATGTAACACTCACCTTTATTAAGTGTGGTCGTGACAGTATTATTATTGACTGCTCCAACTGGTCTCACCGCCGGCTCTATGGTGACAATCGTGTTGTCATACGGAGCAGTAATCACAAATTCTGTTTTATTGTTTTCGGTGGGATCGTTATAAATCCCCCAAGTTGCGATACGGTATGATGTATCGAGTGCATCATCAGGGTATATCTGCGTCATCTCACCGGCAGAGGCAAAAAAATCATGAAAAATAACTTGAACAGGCTCAGTTGTTTCGATGAGTATCCCTTTGGGTTGTTTACCCAGATCATTGAGGAGTATTAGAGAATACGGTAGCCTGATTGTCGTAACATCTTTTGAAGTAAAGGAAAAAGTAGTTGAATAACCGGAGGGTGATGTAATCTTCCCGGTACCACAGCCGGAAGTAATAATATATAAATATATTTGTGATGAATCTGCCGGACCAAACGGATCGATCAGATTATCAGGTCCTTCAGGGATAGCAAATGTAAAATGTGTTCCGTAGGTCGGAATTGGTTGTGCGCATACATTGCCACTATGTATAGCAACGATGCAGAGAAAAAAAATCGTAATGCGAATATGAAGAGGTATCATCTACTAAAGAGAACACAATGTGCTCTTGTTTGTAACACTGGTATTCAAAAAAAAAGCACGGGACACATTGTCCCGTGCTTTTTAATATTAACGCAATGTTATCATTTTTGGATAACGACTGAGCAACGGCTCTGGCTATTACCGGAAATAGCCTCGATGGTATAAGTCCCCGCCGGGAGCAACGATCCATCAAGATCTACAATCCCTGATACATTGGCTGTTGAAGTAGCAACTACTTTCCCAAGTAGATCATAGATGTTAATCTGAGCAGGTTGGGTAATCCCAATGATTGTTAGATGAATTCGCGAAGCAGTTGGATTCGGAGACACTGAAACCATCAATGGTTCAAGTGAAGTCGAAGCCCCTATATTCGTAAAGCCAACGGCAACTCGCGAGCCATCAAGATCAATTTCCGAAAGACGATAGGTAATCGCACTTTGCGGAGCAGATTGATCAACAAGTGCGTAATCAGCACCGAGTCGAGCATTGCGGGCACTGATTCTGCCGGCAAGTATCCAGCCATTTTCTGATTCACGCTCCACTTCAAAATGATGAACATTCTCTTCTTTTGCAGTTCGGAAGTTCAGAGCAACATCACCGTTTGCACTTCTATATCCGCCGAAACTTGAAAGCTCGATAGGGAGATAGGTCGCTGAACCTTTGAAGACAGGACGAACCATCGGCAGCAGAGGTCCACCACCACTGCCATTGCGAGCAGCGCCGGCGGCAGTAATATATTTATTCCCTGACTGATCGCGGAAGCCGTCTAATATTTCAGGGTAGAGAGCTGAATATTTCGGGCTTGAACCTGTTTTTGTTTGCAAGACTAATCCAAGCGAACCGTCGCCACCAAGACCGAAGCCTTGAGTCATATTACACTCAATACGATAGACTGAATCCGCTTGCATCCAGATCGGATTAAACGTCGCACGTTGAAAACCTCGTACAAGTGTATTGTATGAGAATGAACGACTCGTAAGCAGCGTGCCGTTGGTGTCGCGAACACTAATAGTCCAATTGGTCGTCCCGGTTGCATCAAGATGATAGAAGTCAAAGCCACGCAACGAATCAGAAGCAAGCGGTTTGAAATCCATATAAAAATGTGGGTCGGCAACAACCATAGTCCCTGATGTATCAGGAACACCATCATCCCATGCATATTTGTCATCAATATACATTGTACGATAGATCGTGACGGTATCGTTCTGTCGGCGGATTTCATTGAAGTTCTGTTCAATTTGGATCTTCGATGTAAATACACCACCTTGGCTGCCTTCGATCTGCCATACCGGGAATGAAATTACGGTATCGGTATGCGGTGCAGGTGTATAGATCGACTGAATGCGATGATATACTTCACGGCTCAGTGCATCTTTTATGACCAGACGAACTGCATAAGTTGCAAGATTTGTCTGTACGCCATTACTACCAATCTTCACTTTTGGCGTAATGAGTTTTACATTGCGTGGGATGTGGGTATAATTAGCATTCCCAAGATCAATATCGTATGGCTCGAGTTCGGTTTGTCCGTTGGTTGCGGCATTCATTTGGAATCCGTCGATCACCCAATTATCATCATCTTCAAATGGCGCACCATAAAGTGCCCCGTCTTTTTTTGCAACGTAACGGAAGCGGATGCGACTGTGATCGTGAATAAGTGATGCGGGGAGTTGTACTCGATATTTTTGAGTTTTGACATCAAGACCGCCCGTAAATGAGGCAATTCTTGACCAATCGGCTGTTGCAGGATTCCATTTTGCTCCGCTGGATATGAGACCTTCGACAATCATACTATCACCACGAAGTACATTGTTGATACTATCGGTCATTACGATTTCTGGTCCGGCGATTGTTCGATTGGTTACTCCTGCAATATTGCTATCTGTTTTCGAACCGCGTTGGTAACTAAAGATCACCCATACATTAGATTTCCCGGCGAGATTTATCGGCGTAGAAGTCAATGTATCAGCAGAGTTGTCAAGGAAATAACGATTGCTATTTACATCTCTGCGATTCAGGACAACCGCACCCGAAGCTACCGGAGGTGCTGGGTCATACATTACATCCGAGCCATTTGCCCACGTTGCTCCGTTCGAACGCCAATTACAAGCATCAAGCTTATAAAAATCATCGAAGAATGGAACAGTGCCCGGACTCATATAGACGAAATCACGAGTAATAACATTATCAGATGTCCAGCCATCGGTGCCGAGACTTGGGATTGTTGATGTGGAAGTCAAGCGATATGAGCCACAAGGTATGGCTTGGAAAATTGTTCCAACGGCATCGATTGATGAATTAAAACCAATATCAAAGCTATCAGTACGAGAATAGACTTGGGTATTTGTTGCAAGGTTGATGATCGTGTTCTGAACATAGACCTTGCGATCTTGGCTGGTAAGATTTTCGATCGTAACCTTCGGAGTCATTGTATTCGCTGAAAGCTCATACTGTTCGTATGGTGGATTTGCGACATTGGTTGCACGGAAGAAATTCGGTACTACTCTCAGGAAACGGATAGCGAGGGAATTATGCAAGTTCTGTGCATACAATGCCGAACTATAACTTTTTGCATAATAAGTACCACGATCAAGATAGGTCGTCCCATAGACACTTTGCGCGTTTTGTAATCCGATCGTTGCATACTTCTGAAACATTTCAGCCGCGGTCAGTCCATTATAGGAGCCATCAAATGACTTATAGTTGAAGGTGATTGAAGAGTCGCTCTTTGCGAATGCAATTTGAAATGTTGCTCTGACAAGACCATTCGTGCCCTTGAGAAACAAATTGTAATAGGTAACATAGCATGAATCTACGGTCATACGGTAGAATACTTTCGAAGAATCTCCGGTGGTTCTAAACTCCATATCTCCCCATAGAGGACAGATAATAGCATCGAAACTACTGAATACACCACTGGGCAATGCAGTATTTGCCGCAGAGTTAGCAGGCTGAACATCGAAAGTATCAATGGTCAATTTAACCAACCCATTGGTAGAATAAAAACGGGGTGGCAGGCGACGATTATTATTCTCATAGGTAAAGACCAAAGAGTCAGTTGCTACAGCTACTTCACCGGAAGCATCATCAGTGCTTGCAAAGCCGCTTACACGATGCCAATTGCTACCATATAAGGTATCGACAAATTTATAGGTGGGCGCTCGAGAATCATTATCATCTGAATCGACAAGATAATATTGATATTTCGGGCTGTTATTTGCGGCTGGGTTTCCGCGACGAGCATCAACACTTCTTGCTGCGACGATCAGTACGAGAAGCAAGTATACACTGGTAGCAATTCGTTTCATAACTATGACAAGTAAAAGTGGAACAATCCCATATTATATGGCTAAACAAACAACCCAAAAGGGTACATTTTCATTCACCCTCAATGGAGACAAACCGAGACGCCAATTTTTTGGTTATACCGACAGATGAACACTACCTATTCTCAGTGGATTGAGGGCAAAAGTAAACGCGAAGAAGACAAGCTTCAGGAGCTGATTAATTTATTCCAAGAGCTGCTACTTCGGACATCCGGGGACGCCAACGAAGCACTCCAATGGATGCGCTACCTTGATGAACAATACAATATCTTAGGTCCCGATATGACTTTTGATATGTTTCTTGATGAATTGAAGAAACAAGGTCTCATCGAAACCGACGAAAACTCACTTATAAAACCTACGAACAAAGCCATAGGGAATATTAAGCGCAGTGCTTTGCTCGAAATTTTCCGGGGCTTGAAGAAATCACCTGGTGGGATGCATGACACGCCACACTCAGGCGCAGGAGTTGAGCGTACGAGTAATACAAAAAGTTATAGCTTTGGCGATCAGTCCACGAATATTGATTTTACTCGGACTTTGCAAAATGCACTTCGCCGTTCGCTTCGTGAAGGGACGCTCAATGAAGAGTCGATGCTAGACCATCTTTCAATGAATGAAGATGACATTGAAATCTATGAGACTGAACACGCCACAAATTGCGCAACGGCACTCCTGATAGATATTTCGCATTCGATGATACTCTATGGCGAAGACCGCATCACACCCGCAAAAAAAGTTGCGATGGCGCTTGCCGAGCTTATCCGGACCAAATTTCCAAAAGATCATCTCTATGTGATCACCTTCGGCGACGAAGCCGAGCTTATTAGTGATGCTGAACTACCATTTCTTGAAGTTGGTCCGTATCATACCAATACTCGTGACGGCTTGAGACTTGCAAGGAGGATGCTTCGGAGAAATGGCAATGCCAATAAGCAAATATTTATGGTGACCGATGGCAAGCCATCGGCAATCTTTGATGACAATGGCAAACTCTATAAAAATTCATTTGGTCTTGATCCAAAGATTATTAATAAAACTTTGGATGAAGCAGTGGCTCTGCGTCGCGAAAAAATACCGATTACAACATTTATGATTGCTCAGGATCCGTATCTTGTTAATTTTGTTGAAGATCTCACCAAAACAAATCATGGGAGAGCTTATTATTCAGGATTAAATGATTTAGGACAGTTTGTATTGGTTGATTATGTGAGGAATCGCCGAAAGAGATACTAAAAATATCGTAAATTTAATTGCAGAAATATCTGAACATCACCGAGATAATATTGGTTATCATATCCCATCAAATTATTAGTATTTACTATTATAGTTTATAATTACAATGACACAGGATCATACTATTCAATCATCGCTCAATGGAAATGCACCTGAAGTTTCTAGCAATGAACTTACAGAGATGACAACTATAATTGCCAACATCCCAAAAGCTTATACGGACTCGACTACCGCAATTCAAGAAGAACTCGAAATAGTAAACAATGCAATAAGTACTTGGGAGCGAGTTGCACCCCAACTGTATCAAATTAGAAAACGATTACTTGTATGTGAAGAATTGCTTAGCGGAAAAAGGAATATTGATTCTGTTTCGGCTCTGGTTTCAAAAGAAGATAAACCCGAGAAAAAGAAACGGGGACCTGCAAAGGGGACAAAAGTATTTATACGTAGAAAATCAGAGAAGCTCAATGATGCTGTGCTTGAGAAGATCAGAGATCATATTGCTTCTGATGAGAATTACCATAAGTCAAAGGAAATATATTCCTACCTCATCGAGAACAAAATTATTGACGGCTACCCAGGTTTGACGCCGGATCGTGCATTTGCGATTGCGCTTTCACGTGTCGATCAAGATTTGATTAAATATAATAATCATTACACCATTATGGCATGGGGCTTGCCTGATTTTGGAACTCCGGAACACGCTCGCCGCAAGGCACTCAAGAGCACAGTACGGGGTGAGAAAGGTACAAGAATTTCTTCTTATGGTAAAGAAGAAACAGCTGAATAAAAGCAGAGAAGGTTTTTACATATTCAAATCATCCCCTCGACATATGGTTGATATCAACGCCTTTCGAATGCTTGCCCTTTCTTTTGCTGATACTGCCGAATTGCCGCATTTTGAAAAGACGTCCTTCCGAGTAAAGAATAAAATTTTCGCCACATATTGGGAGAAAGAAGATCGTGCAATGCTAGTGTTGCCTATCATTGAGCAATCGGTATTTTGTAGTTATGACAGCACTGTTTTTTTTCCGGTTCCGGGTGCATGGGGCAAAAAAGGCGCAACCCTTGTTGAACTAAAGAACGTACGAAAAGATATGCTCAACGATGCTGTGACGGTTGCGTATAATAATATTGCGCAAAAAAAGAAATAACGTTGTTGCTGGCAGAACCATCAATCTCTTTGATGGTGGCTATAAAATGTCAAGAGCAATATGTGAAAATTTAATTGTATTTATTTCTATATTCAATCGGCGATAAGCCCGTGAACTTTTTGAATGTAGTCCTAAATGCCTTCGTATCAGTATATCCAACGTCATACATCACTTCACCAACGTTCTTTCTTCCACTCTCAAGACTTTTCTTTGCTACTTCGATCTTGACTCGTTGCAGATATTCGACAACAGTATTAGTGGTAGCTTTTTTAAATCGTCGTTCAAATGTCCTTCGGCTGAGTGCAAACTTTGTGGCTAATTGATCGAC
>JANYDV010000299.1 GCA_025363505.1 Bacteroidota bacterium | reverse complement strand
CCCGAGAATACCCCTGATCTTCAAACATTCTATCCTGGACATCTCTTAAGCACCGCACCAGATATTATTTTTTTCTGGGTTGCCAGAATGATTATGGGTGGCTTAGAATTTATGAAGGATATGCCGAAACTCGACGGTACTGCTCGAACGAAAATGGAAGACTTAATTCCATTTCGAGATGTCTATTTCCATAATATTATCCGTGACCAACAAGGTCGGAAGATGTCGAAGTCCCTTGGTAATTCGCCTGATCCGATTGACTTGGTAGGGCAGTATGGTACTGACGCAGTTCGTTTTACGCTGCTGTATCTTGCTCCGCTTGGTCAGGATGTCAGATTTGGAGAAGAGAATTGTGAACAAGGCAGAAACTTCGCAAATAAGTTGTGGAATGCCACACGATTTGTGATAATGAAACGAGATCAATATATCTCGAAACAATCAGAGCCGAAGTTCGAATCGGCTGATGCCGAAAGTAATGGCAGCGTCCAGTTCATTGCGAAGAAAGAGCACGGAGCAAGTTTTTCGACAACAGTACCTTCATCGCTTGCTGATCGTTGGATTCTCTCGCGAGCCAATCGTACGGCACGAGATGTTAAGAAAGCATTTGATGAATACCAAATCAATGAAGTTACAAAGATACTCTATGATTTTATCTGGAAGGATTTTTGTGATTGGTATGTCGAAGTTGTCAAGATACAGCCCGATTCGACACCATTGGCTGTAGAAATTCTTGAAGGTATATTACGAATGCTTCATCCGGTAATGCCGTTCGTGACCGAAGAGTTGTGGCATGCTTTGACGAATAATGATGGTTCTGTTCTCATTGGTCGAGATGATTATATTTCGGCAGATGAAGGGAAGATTAGTGATTCGGCAGAAGCTGATTTTGAGTTTATTCAACGGATTATTGAATCGTCTCGATTACTGAGAGCAAATGCAAAGATAGCGCCGTCTAAGCCGATTGAGATGATTATTCGAGTTAATAAAGAGATAGATTCAGCATTGATCGAAACATCAAGAAATATAATCGAGAAGCTTACTCGCTGCGAGACATTATCTATCACACCTGAAGGTGGTGCTGAACTTTCAACAAAGGACTATACTTCGGATCTCGTTGGTGGCAGAGCACAAGTATTTCTGAAGATTGAAGCAGTCAGTGAAAAAGATGCAGAGAATGAAAAAGAGAGACTTCGGAAAGAACTCGAAAGAATTGTGAAACAATACGAAACGCTTCAGAGTAAATTATCGGACGAGAAATTTACTTCTCGCGCACCGGAAGAGATCATCTCTAAAGAGAAGCTTAAACTTGCGAGCTTCCTTTCGCAAATCGAGAAGTTGAAGGTCAGTATTGAGAATTAATTACTGAGGAAAGGTTATATTTAAGAAAACTTATTGTAAAACCAAATAGTTATAGACTATGCGCCGGAGGGTAGATGGTGGGCTTTGATCACTGTTGCCACAGCCTATGTTGCCTTTATAGAACCTCCGAGCAATAAAAAGTGCCACTCTCATCGGCACAATACGATCATTAACAAACAGAGTAGAAGAGTAGCTTAGGTAAACCTCTTTTTCGAATAGAACGGCACATTCCGATCGCTTTCCGTAGTCCATCGTACCGTACAGTTTTCGAAAGAAATCAATTTATTAGCAATTGCTCCTTAGACTCACGAAATCACAGTTTCTTGCTCCAAATTAATAAACAACTGAAAGGATTCTAAATGATAACCATCGTAGGCGGCGGCTATACCGGTTTGATCGCCGCATATCTTCTCCACAGGTCGGGAAAAGATGTCACACTCATTGAATGGTCACGCGGTCTTGGTGGCAGAGCTTCGACGCACAATGTCGGCTATCGTACCATTGATGTCGGGACACAAAAGATTGATCTTGGTCAAAACTCGACAAATAAAATTGAAAAACAGGGCAGAGAACTCCTTCGCAAGATCCTCGCCGAACGTGGGGCTCTCGAACGTCTCAAGAAGATCCCAAATAATATTTTAGAATTTGATGGCAGGGCACTTGCTTCAGTCAAGAACGTCGAGCCGGAATGGTATTTCCTCGAAGGAGGCATTAAAACGCTTTCCGAGGCTATTATGAATGAAATACCGGTACGCAGCCATTCTAGAATCAGTGACATTGTTGCCGGAGATAAATCGCTCCAACTAAAGAACCAACGAGGTGAGTTACGCGAAACAAACACTGTCATTCTTGCAATACCGGCACCAGATGCATTAAAACTTTTACAGCCTCACGAAAGTGATTCTCGGACGGTCAAGAAACTTTGCTCATTACTTTCAGAAGTAGAATATGCACCGATGGTTGGTGCGATATTCGGTATTCCTAAATTAAAGTTGAATGCAAGTTTCTCGACTATGTATTCAACCGATCCTACAGCTCCGATCCTTTGGCTTTCTCGTGAGCAAAAGAAACGCAAACTCGGTATGTATCGCAGCGAAAATGCTTTCTATCTCGAACTCGGTTCTGAAGCAAGCAAAGAGTGTATTGATAAAGAAGATAATGTCGCTTATGCAGTCATCGAACGAGTATTCGAAGAAGCACTCGATATTGCACTTCCTGATATGAGCTATAGCGAGATTAAACGCTGGCATAGTGGTGTCGTTAAACGTAGTCCATTCAAGGCAGGAGATATTCAGAAAGTAAAACTTGCCGGGGTACCTGTTTATCTCGGAGATGATTACATCGCCGGACATACTTCACTTGCGGCGAGTGTGATGATCGGCAAACAGATTGCCGACGAAATTTGTGGGGTTGATACTGAAAAGTATATTGCTGACCCTGCCCGAGCTCAGGCAATGGTCGAGGAAGCACATTGGAATGCAATTATCCCTCCGAAGAAGGATTCACAGAAGCCTAAACTTCAAAGTAAGGATCCAAACTCAAAAACCCAACAGGAGCGCCGTAAGAAGATTAAAGCGATGCGCAAGAAGATGAAGCGCATGGAAAAATTTGAGCAACGCCCACGATTTCAACAGCGTCCTTGGGGTGGTCCGCCACGTCAAGGAGGTGGTGGTGGGTGGCGCCCAAATAACCAAGGCGGAGGTTATGGCGGTGGAGAAAGAAGACCGTATCAACAAGGCGGTGGACAACGAGGCGGATACAGCAGACCACAACAAGGTGGTGGTGGTGGGTATCAACAACGTGGCGGCTACCAACAAGGTGGGGGTGATGGTTATCAGCAGAGAGCTCCTCGTCGAGTAGTCCCGGTATTCCAGACAAGGAATCCCGGCAGTTACGATAATCGAGACAATCGAAATTTTGACCGTCCGAAACAGGGTGGAGATCGTTATAATCCAGGTCAGGGTGGTGGCTACAACCCAAGAAACAATAACCAGCAAGGTGGCGGAGGTTACCAGCCTCGCCAAGGTGGTGGTGGTGGTTATAATCAGGGCGGAGGTTACCAACCGCGTCAAGGTGGCGGTGGATACAATCAAGGGGGTGGCAGTTATCAGCCCCGAAACAATGATTACAATCAAGGTGGTGGAGCACCTCGTCAAAATTATAGAGATCAGGGTAACAATGATTCTCGATATACTCGCCCACCTCAGCGTGGCTACGTGCCGGGAAGCTATCGCGGCGGAAGCGGTGGCGGACGTCCACCTCAAGGCGGTGGCGGATATGGGGGAGGGGATAACCGCGGCGGAGGTGGATACCAGCCACGTCGTCCATTTAATACCGGCGGATTTGATCCGAATCGTCCACCCAGAAAAAATAGTAACCCGGATAATGACAATTATGGCAATCAACGCCCACCGGAAGATAAAGAATAGAGCACAAAAAAATGGCTTGCTTCTCTTACGAGAGCAAGCCATTTAGGTCTGATAACCCGAAGGTTATTTAGCGTACTTTCTTCTTATGGCGATTCTTTCTCAAGCGTTTCTTCCGCTTGTGAGTTGCCATTTTATGACGCTTACGCTTCTTTCCGCTTGGCATAATAGATGTTTAGATAATAAAATTTGACAGGTCTAAAACAATACTAAGCCGATAGAGTTTCATTAAAGAGCCTACAGAATTTGACATTTATTGGCTGTCAAGACCATCATATAAGTATCGTACGGCTCGATACACTATTTTTTGACGCTCGACACTCTTCTTTTTATCGTGTTTTGTCTTTAAGGTCGGCATCTCGGCAACCTGGATCCGTCGATTGAGGGCATTAACAAGTAGGAGAAAATCCCGTTGAGGTGCAGGAAGTGACCGATAGGAAAATTTTTTGAGAGCTTCTATTTTGCTATAAGCAAAAAGATAACTCTCCTCTTCAATAGCTACTATCGTTTCGAGAACTCTCATGTAAAAATCGTTTACCGGCGAGTCATGTCTGTCAGGATCGTTATAGAATTTTGTAATATGTTCTCGGAAACGAAGATGGTCCTTGTCAAGCCAAGCAAGCCAAGCCGCAATATAGTCTCTGAGATAGGAAAGTCTGTCTTGAGTTTGTTCATTGATAATTTTCGTGGCAATTACTCTTGCTTCCGCTGTTTTTCCGGTTGTTAAAAAGTAAAAGAAATAGTTGACATAAAATGAAGCAACCTCGATTGTTCCTCCACTACCTATTCGTGGCATCAGTTCCTCGAAAAGTGATTCCGGATTTTCTGAAACGGCATAATCACAGATGAATTTGGAATAGTTATATCGTGCCATCCGGTAGGAATAATCATCAATATGTTGTCGTTGTTTTATAATATGTGTGTTGAGTTCTTTAATAATATTATAGGCTTTATCAAGGTCAAATTCCGCACTAGTATAGTATGCTAATTCCGCGGTCAGCGCATTATGAATCAGTATTGGATGGGCAAACTTCTTCGCTTCTATTTTTAAGCGAAGAATTTCTTTGGTGTGAATACTGCTTTTTGAGGGCTTTCTGACTATATTAAGAACGGTAGCCATAATGGCTTTGTCTAACTCATTATAAGTTGTTAGATTTAATGAATTCTTGGTGATTTTTTTTCGAAGGACAGCTAATTGTTTTTTATCTCCGGTATGATAGCAAATTCTTGAACCCTCATGATAAAGAGCATTTAATTGAGTATACTGAAACTTCAGCTCAAATTCTTTCTCAAGTTTGGCATATTGACGTTGTGCTTGCTTAGTAAGTCCCCGTATCAGTAGCTCCTTGATCAGAAAAATCTCATCGTAAGGATTCTGAAGTTGACCCGAAAGAAATTCATAGACAGTGGATATCGCCAATGAGAGCGACTTATTATAAGTTGCCGGAGTAATTTTAGAATATGAAATATACGCCTCACCGGTGATCGTCGGTTCCCTAAGCACGGAAATGATCATTTGTAAGGGGATGGTCGTAGCCTCAGCACAAAATTGGCGAAGCTTTAGCTGTTCTTTAGAAGAAAAAACGGCGAGAAGATCTTTGAGAGCTTTCATAGACAAAGTAAAAGATTAAGTAAAATGTCCCTGTTTTTCGTTGGATGCTCTCAGTATCTTTGTATATTCGTATTCAAGAACAGAGTTTATTCACAAGACATTCAACACTTTATTTATGAAAAAAATACTTATTTCAAGCTTAGTAGTTTGTACAATCTTGCTCTCGGCAATGACAGCAAATGCTCAATTCAAGAATGGCAAAAGTATGTTGGGACCACATATCGGGCTTAGCCAATATGGCGGAGCAATCACCCTTGGCGCTATGTTTGAAGCTCCGATTACCAAGCCGAACGATGTTGGACCCGGATTGATCGGAATTTCAGCACAATTAAATTATTATCACTATAGTTATTATTTAGATTATGGTGCGACATGGATTTTCATTGGAATATATGGTAATTACCACTTTGTTCTTGAAGATCGAAAACTTGATCCTTTTATCGGTCTTGGGCTGAATTATGGTATTTTAAGCTCAGACGGAACTGGTTACTCTTATGGAAGTGGACTTTACTTCGGAGTTCAAGCTGGCGCGCGTTACTTCTTTTCACCGAATGTTGCTGGTCGTATAATGGTTGGAAACGCGGCTGCATTTTTAACACTCGGTGTAGATTTCGGTATTTAATCCTTATTTGTTAGAAATTAATCAAAAAGCTTGAGGGGAAACCCTCAAGCTTTTTTGTTCAGAATCGAAACGTAAAGGCGACAGCAAATTCATTATTCCTAATGTCGTCTTGAGTGATAGAAGCACTAATTGGTCTGCCTTGTAATGAGTAGGAATTGTAGAGAGAATGGTCTGTTCGATAACTAGTGTTTTTGTATGAGAACTCCAACATAGCCGCTTTGCTTAAGAGAATTCCCAGACCTCCACTAATGGACTTTGTATTGTATTCAGAAGGATCACTTTTGAATGCAGATGGAAGGATTTGGTAACCCCCACGAATCAGTAGACCTAATTGTTTGATGAAATATTCGGCTCCAATATGCCAATTGAGCACACCATGAAGCTGATCACGAGCTGCATCATTGAGGTCGTTAAGATCAATATTGTCATCAGCAAAGTGTAACTGGCTATAGTCGGCATATTCGGCAGAAGCTGCTACAGTAAAATCCCAATGTTGGAAAGAAAAACCTGCTCCAAGCTTTAGAGGAGTGGTGACGGTGTAAGAATTGACGATAGTTGGATTCAATGAAGAAGCTATTAATCGGGAGTCATAAATTTTTCCATTATTGAAATTAGATATTCCATATCTGCTATATCTATCGTCAATACTGAAAAATGTGGGCGTTTCAAACGTCAAACCAACTCGGATATATTCATTCGGCTCTGAATATAATCCAAATTTAACATTGACGCCATTCATCGACTGTGAACGTGTATCAACGACTTGAGCTGATCTAAAACCGGCAGGAGGAAGAGTACTGGTATCAGAAGAATTTAAATTCGTTTCAAAGTAAACCTTTCGGTAGTCATACGTTCCAAAAATGATATTTACCGTAGCACCTACTGCTATGTTTTCAGCGACATCAATTCCTCCGCCAATCCTGAGTGCATTGGTGCCCCCTTCTTGGGTAACGGTACCCGATTGTTGCAGTCCGGAGTTAAATTTGGATTTCAATCCGGGATTTAGTGAATCAGGTGTATTTGTTAAAAATAAAGCCCATGCTAAATTGGTAAAATCTAAACTTTGCAAATAATCCTTAAAAGTCCCCCTATGCCAACCCGGGTCTTGAACAAAGTCCTGTGTATTTAGAAAAGAAGAGGAGTTGTTAACTCCTGAAAACTTGTACGAGCTGGTAAAATCATTCACCCGATCATAACTTATCCCGAAAGCGAGATGACCCCTTACGGTTTCAATAGGTGCAGCATAAGCGAATGAATATGGAATCGTGTTAGTAATATTATTAGCAGTTGTAGAACCTAAGAACTGAGCATCGGAATGTGAACTCTTATTAAAAAGTGAAAGACTCATTTCACCATATTCAAGAATAGTGAGTGCGGCAGGATTGAAATCCAGAGCTGAGTAATCATTTGTCGCGGCTATCATAGCATTTCCCATTGCATAGGATCGAACACCTGTGCCAATTGGATTTTGGGTCAAACGGAGTGCATCAAGAAGATTCTGAGATAATCCTGCAGAAGAAATCGTAGATATGAATCCGAGAACGAGTAAGAATTTATAAATCCGTGCCATACAAGAAATGTTTAGTTGCTATGTGTTTGTCTGCCTGAACGTTTATTCCAGCCTCCGCCATTTCCGGCAGTAGAGGTAGGAGATTGCGATACTGAAGAATTATTTCGTATAGAACTCGAGTAAATTGCTCCTGTTTTATTGTTGGGGTGCGTATGTCCCGTATTGCTATTATAGATTAAGTTTTCGTTTCTCTGAACGTGCTCTCTGGGAATATAATCGGCAGTATTCTGATGTCGTCTTCCTAGTTTTTGGCTTTCAAGTGAATTATATCGTTGTTTACTCGGCTCACCCGTGGATGAAGAGCCACTTCTCCCTCCTTGTGTTGGGGCAGGTGAAACAGGTGAAGTAGATGTTTTTGTATCTTGGCTACGACCTGCAGATCCGGTTGATCCAGCATTTGAAGCATTTCCAACTGAAGCTGCTCCATTTCCTTGTGTAGAACGTCCATTCGAGCCAGGTCCAGGATTTGTTGATGTCGTTTGTATTTGATGACCTGTTGAATTGCCTACGGTTGAACTTCTACCACCCGTATTCGTTGGTGAATTAGTTGTAGTATTTACGGGACTGGAATTAACTGAACCTGTAGTACTTCTGCCGAAATTTCCCGATCTGCCATCACCATCGTTAATACGCCCTGTGCGGACGTTGGGATCGGGTTTACTTTGGCGATTTCCGTAATGTCTATCGTAGTTATTATAACCATAGTATGGTCTATCATATAGTCGGTAATTTAGATAGGGAGGTACTAAACAACCGTAGTAAGGTCCACCGCCATACCAAAATGGGTCACAATACTCATTATAAAATGATTGGTGCCAATACCAAGGTTCATTATCCCAACGGTGCCACCTTGAGTAGTTACCACTGTAAAAATAATGAGGGTCGCCATAGGTTATAGAAAATCCAATAGATGGCGGACCATAAATCCCCCAACTATCCCAATAGGGTCGAGACCATGTTGAGACCTCATAATAATTATTGATGATTGTAGGCTGATCATTTATTACGTCGTTTCCACCTGAAGCAATATTACCACCAAGATCTTCTATTGGCTCTTTAGTTTGAGAGGTTGGAGGAATATTGTAAAGAGTATCACTCTCACGTAAAACAACATGTTTACGTGGGTTTCGTCCGGAATAGCCCCAATAGTCACCGGAAGATTTTACTTGTGTATAACAACCAGGTCCAAGACTGATTGCTAGAAGAAGAAATATAAGCTTTTTCATAAGATGTATCCTTTGATACTGATTTAGATACTCATTCCAACGAAAAGGATTGATGAAAGATACACCCATAAACCTCATTATTCAATGAATTCTTCTTCATTGAATTCGTTACTAAATAGGCATAGGTTATTACATTTGTAAAACAAATAAATACCATACGTACATATAGTCAATCGCTCGGTACACGATACCAAAAATGGATGATCGAAAGTGTGATACTCCGATCATTTTTGGTTATACTTTTTATTGGAATCTGCTCAAGTGTTTCTGATGCGAAATGGAAGAAAGTCGCTACTTTTGTGGCGCCCAACCCTTTTTTCGATCCCTATCCCTATGGTTCGTGTGCTTTCTTTTTTGATGCAAAGCGTGGGCTAATCGGTAGTGATGGTTATGCCGGAATACTTCGAACAAATGATAGTGGAAAAACTTGGCAACGGTGTACAACCCCTGTAGGTTTTAATGGCGAAATAAATGACATTTTTATGTACGACCAACTGAATGGTTGGGCAGTTCTAGAAGATGATTTATTATCACAAGGACTTTGGAAAACTACTGACGGAGGTTTAACTTGGGTTACTGTCCCAACGGTAATAGGTCCCTATACATCTGTTTATCAAACTCCCGCATCAGTAATATATACATCTCGCTATGCTTTGTCTCGCCTTGGTTTTTCCACGAATGGAGGACAATCATTTCTCACTGTCGGAGCAGACAAATTTAATGGTCTAAACTTTGTAGACAATCTTCGGGGAGTTGCTTCAGTATTTTCAGCTAACGGAGGCGGACAAGCACCTGGTAATGCGATGTGGACAAATGATGGTGGCTTGAATTGGTTTACTTCCAATCTTACTACTGAAGCATGGGGTGTTTATGCAAAAAAAGGAACTTCCACATTTATCGTGGTAGGCGAAAAAATTGCTTCTGATCCATTAAATTTTCAAACGGTCGAAATTTCTGATGATTATGGTCGTACTTGGGCTAATAAAGGTGTTATTCAGGGGAGGACAACAGGTCATATTTCGGGTGTAGGAGATGTGCTATATGTTCAATCATATACTCCCTTACAATCGCCAGCTCAAAACACCGGTATGCTCCGTTCTACTGATGGTGGAAAATCTTGGAAAGCGGTTGGGGGACCGAGTAACTATCGTGATACACGCTTTTTTGTGACTGGTTGCCTGGGTGCAGTTGTTTATGCTTTTGATGAAGACGGTGGTGTGTGGAAGACCGAAGATGGAGGTGATGGTGAAATAATAGAAGCTCCCCATAATCCGAGTATTAATCCAAATCAACTGAGTTTAATTGCAAATGTTTGTTCCTCATCAACCGGGCAAGCAGTTATATATAATCTCTCTTGTAATAGTTTATTGATTGATACCATTGCCTTTCTTGATTCGAGTGATGAGGCTATAAGTTCAGGAGCATTGTCTATAACAAAGAAGCCTACCACTCCATTTATTTTAGGCTCGACCAAATCGGATACGATACTGTTTCTATGGGATCCTTCACGATTAAGCACTTCCAAGCCAAAAACAAAATTTTTGGTTCATTTACATAGTGTACTTCCTGATAGTTCTCAGTATTTCGACACGACAATTATTGTTTATGTAAGCTCTTTCGCGAATCAACCTGTTATTTCTCTTTCCGATACTGCTGTTTATTTTGATTCAATAAATATTTGTAACGGGATTGTTGACACTACAATTACTTTCACAAATGGTGGGTGCGATACGTTGCATTTGACCGGAGCTGATATTTCAGGTAGTTCGGATTGGGAAATACTATCCAATGATGGCTCGCTGCTTCAGCTGCCTTTGGGCATTCCTCGAGATAGTACGGGATCGCTCAGAGTTCGATTCAAGCCCTCAACGACAAATGTTCAGAAAGGAAGTATTGTTCTTCATTTTATAGAGAAGGGCGTTGCGAAAGATACAACAATATTCATACAAGGAAGCTCTTATAGAACTCTGAATGTATTGGTGGATCGTACTATTACATTCCCTCCTACATCGATTTGTATCTATCGTGACAGTAGTATAACAATAAAAAATAATTCTTGTGATACATTGATTATTGATTCATTAACTAACATTGATGTACTTTCTTTTCAAATACTGTCACTAATAACACTACCATATCATTTGGCGCCAAATGAAGCATTGCAGATCCCATTTAGATTTCTTCCTCGTAAGGATACCTCTCAGGTAACTCGTTTTGAGTATTCATATCATATTCAAAATCAGAACGGCAAGGCATCAACGACTATTATTGGGAAGGGAATCCCAGGCGAAGCACAATTCGTAACCACCCTTAATCAACCGTCGATAAGGTTTGCAGATCGTTTGTCTTGCACCCCACCCGACTCAATTTCATTTAATATATTCAATCCAGGTTGTGATAGTTTAACGGTGACAAACGTCACTCTTGGTGGTTTATCTATCCCTGCATTGTCTTTTTCTGTGGCTTCACAACTCCCCAAAACTTTAGTCCAATCAAAGGATTCGTTACGAATTGTTTTGAAAATTGATGGTACTACTCCATCGAATAATAGTGGGCTCATTTCAATTAGATTTGTCCGTCCCGATTTAACCAGTATTGATACGATGTTTACTGTTGAGGCAATAATTACTTCTGCGCAAAAACTTGCCACTTTACAGCATTATCTCCTCGATTTTGGGACATTACCATATTGCGTTACAAGGCTTGATACTATAATTATTCATAATGAAGCATGTCCGCTTATTTTAGTGAATAACATCTCGCTTACCGGCACTGATTATGTAATAGTAAAGCAACCTCTTACTCCATTTTTTCTTTCACAAAATTTGAACGATACAATAGTTGTTCAGTTTATTCCCACACAAGTTGGTGTGCGATCTGCTATTCTCAGCGTCACAACTGATGCGGATATCAATCCATTGAAAAATGTTTTATACTCAGCAAATATACAACCAATAGATAAAGTATCATTTCGTGTTGAGCAAGTAAATAAAGATATTATTACCGCAGATTCGGCAATGATGGATGTTATCCCTGATATCGATTGGAAGGGTAAGGGATTGAAAACTCTTAGCTTCTCATTAGCATATAATAGTGATCTTCTTTCTTATGCAAAGACATTGTCGTTTTCATCGACTATTGCGACATTCGTCAGCAATGTTTTGCTACTTAACGGTGATGAGCAATTGAATGTCCATATAACTTCCCCTGATGAGATTATCCTTCAACGTAATGTTCCACTCTTACGATTTTATTTCACTACAGCGTTAACGGATACGATTAAAACTTCTGTATTGCTTACCCAACTCCAATTGAACGAAGGTGATGCTAATTATAGAAATTGCATCCTTGCTCCTTCTGCAACCGGCTACGTCGGTGAATTTATCTTAAACCTAATATGTGGTGATAAAACAATTAAAGATTTTATGACAGGAAAAACTATCCTTTTTGCGAAAGCTGCACATCCTGACCCTATTAATACTTTGCTTTCATCTTCAGTATCCTTCCCCTTTACTTTAGCAAAGGCTGGCAATGTTCAATTCAGTGTTTATAATGAATTGGGTAATCTAATGTTCAGCGACCAGATGAATATTACTAGCAGTGGGGATTATCAATTCTCTTTACCTGCTTCAAAACTTGTAGGTGGAGTGTTTAATTATACCATTTCTTATATAGGTGACCTTAGTGGACAGGTTCGCGGAAGGTTTGTCGTCCTACATTGATTCAAATGCTTCCAAAGATATATTAGTCAAAGCTCGAATGAATAGAGGCGAATCATTAAGTCCTTCGCAGACTTCGAACTGAGTTACGCCATTGTGGTTAGCAATCTCCCGGCTTTCGATATTAAGTTCGTGAAGGGTTTCAATATGGTCACTTACAAAAGCGATTGGCACAACTAAAATATTTTTGTTTCCTTCAGAGATAAGTTTTACAATCGTATCGTCAGTTGTAGGAGTGAGCCATTTTCGTGGACCGACCTTACTTTGAAAGGCAAGTGAATATTGGTGCCTGTGAATGCGACTTTCCATAATCAACTCCATCGTTTTTTTTATTTGATGTGAATATGGGTCGCCTCTTTCAACAAGATTTACAGGGGTACCATGAGCAGAAAAAAGAATATATACATTCTCGGGATTTGCAAAACGATGCAATGCTGAATCTATTCGCTCATTAAATGCTGATATATAGAGTGGATTCTCATAGTATTCATTGATACGTTTTTCATTAAAAGAGACTCCAAAACGTTTGGTCACTCTCTCCCACTCATGAAAACTAGAAGCTGCATTCGTAACTGAAAATTGTGCATACAAAGGCAGTAAGACTACATCAGTAATACCCATACCTGAAAGACGTTGTATCACCTCAGAAGTGAAGGGTTTCCAGTAACGCATTGCTGTACATACAAATATTTCATTCTCACCCGTTACTTGGTCTAAAGCTCTTTGCAGTGCTTTTTCCTGTTTTGCAGTTTGTTCTATGATCGGGGATTTCCCACCTATTTCACCATATTTTATTGAGACCGTCTTTGCTCTTGACCACGATATATATTTTGCAATGGGCTTTTGTAATATAAAAGCAAGTGGAAACTCGACAATATCCGGGTCGCAAAAGAGATTGTATAGAAATGGCTCGACAGCGTCAAGGCTATCGGGACCACCAAATTGCATTAATACAACAGCTTTTTTTGTTTTTTGAGTATTCACAGTAATAGCAAGCTCCCAAATGCAAGTGGTGGAATGATTAGTGAAAGTGCCATCATAAAGAAAGTAAATCTAAATCTTGTAAATCGTTCATCAAGAGATCCCTTTTTCATGATTTGCTTCAATACTTTTTGCCCAAGAAAACCGAGTGAGGCAATTGAAGTAAATAATGTGATGAAAATCATTGGTAATAAAAAAGTACTAAGCTTTTCGATGATAAATGTTGGGACATTGTCTATCCCATATGTTCTAAACGCAATAAGTGACCTTGTCAGATTGCCTCCTGATGAAAATAAAAACATACCGAGAAAAAAAGCAGATATTAAAACTCCAAAAAAATACCAATATAAGGCTCGGGAATAGACAAACGTTTGGAGTAAGATATGTGATGAAGCGGCGAGAGAAATCTTTTTAAGTCTATTAAATGAATATCTATTGATGGTGAAAACCAAGAGCAATGGAACCACAAAACAAAGAGCAAGATGGTCTATTCTCATTGTATGTTATAATGTCCAATCACGTGGTGTCACTAATACATTTAGCAAGACTTCCTCGGGGCTACCTGGAATAGGATGGTTGTCATATTCCCACCGTGCAAGAGTTGGTAAGCTCATTAAAATACTTTCTATTCGTCCGCCGGTTTCAAGCCCAAATACTGTACCTTTGTCGTAGACAAGATTAAACTCGACATAACGACCTCGACGGAGCAACTGCCAACGTTTTTCATCTTCAGTGTAACTATCTGATCGGTGTTTTTCAACAATCGGTGTATATGCAGGAAGAAAGGTATTTCCAATATTTTGCAAAAAGGAAAATTCCGGCTCTAAGTAATTTGAGTCGGCACCCAATTGATCAAAAAAAATCCCTCCTACACCTCTTCGTTCACCACGATGTTTTATCAAAAAATAGTCATCAGCCCATTGTTTAAACTTCGGAAAGTAATTCAAGTTGTGGAGGTCACAGGTGGCTTTGAGTTTAGTGTGAAAAAGTATAACATCACTTTCATCTAAGTAGAATGGTGTTAAATCAATCCCACCGCCGAACCAAGCTTTTCCGTCGGAAAGCTCAAAATAACGAAAGTTAGCATGTATTGTAGGGATTTTAGGTGAGTGGGGATGCAAAACTAACGAAACTCCCGTAGCGAAAAACTCTTTTGCTGTTGGTTGTTCTCTAGTTAAATACTCTGGGGAACTGCCATAAACCTCAGAATAATTGACGCCAGCTTTTTCGAAAATTTTCCCATCACATAATATTTTCGATCTTCCTCCGCCGCCACCTGGACGATCCCAAACATCTTCACGAAATGTTGCACCTCCATCAAGTGTTTCAAGGCTTGTACTGATCGCATCTTGTAGCTTCTGTAAATAAGAAGTAACTCGATCTTTGAGCAGAAACTGTGTAGAATCAGTCATTCTATTGTTATCTATTATATGCTCTTTTTACAGCATCAACAAAAAATTTAGCATTTGATGGATCAACACCAGGAGTTATACCATGTCCTAAGTTGAAAATGTGCCCGTTAGGTCCACCCATTTTATCTGCCATTTCAAATACTCGTTGTTCAATTACATGCTCCGAAGCATATAGTATTGTAGGGTCAAGATTCCCTTGCAAAGCTACTGATCCGTCGAATAATTCTTTTACTTCGGCGATATCAACAGTCCAATCAAGCCCAACTACATGGCAACCTGTGCTGACAATTTCTATAAGTGATTGATTTGCACCTTTACAAAATACAATAATTGGTGCTCGATTATTTGTGCGTTGCTTAACGTTTCTCACAATCTCAGCGATGTATTGCAATGACCATTCTTCGAAATCATCAGGTGTTAGAATACCAGCCCATGTATCAAAAATCTGGACTACATCAGCACCTGCTTCGATTTGCATCACTAAGTAATCAGTTACAGCTTCTGTGAGTTTTTGCAATAACCTTCGAGCATCCTCTTCTCTTGAAAAGATCATTTGTTTTGCATTCTGGAAGTCTTTGGATCCTGAACCCTCAACCATATAGCAAAACAATGTCCATGGTGCACCGCTAAAACCAATGAGTGGCACACGCCCTGCTAATTTTTCAACAGTTAATTTTATGGCATCCTTTACATAGCTTAGATCCTCTGATGCATTGACTGACTTTAAATCTCTAATCTGTGTATAAAGTCGAATCGGCTCTGGGAATCGAGGTCCACCTTTTCCTTCCTCAACCAAGAGCTTCATCCCCATTGCTTCGGGAATAACAAGAATATCTGAGAAGATAATAGCGGCATCCACACCAATAAGATCAACCGGTTGAATAGTCACCTCTGATGCAAGCTCTGGCGTTTTAACCATAGTTAAGAAATCATTTTTTGCTCTGATCTCCCGATACTGTGGTAAATATCTACCGGCTTGTCGCATAAACCACACTGGAGCGCGTTCAATAGGTTCTTGACGGGCAGCTCTTAAAAGTAAGTCGTTTTGTAAATTTGGTTTCATGAAATATGTTTTATGTAACTGATTATATCTTGAGCAAGAGATTCTTGATTAGCATTTTGAGCAATAATATCTGGCTTACGTCTCAGACGCATCTCAATTTCAAAAGCAGTTGTTTCTCCGATAGCCGCTAATACCGGTAAATTCTTACGTAGTGGCAAACCCATTTGGGAAACAGTCTTGACAAAAAATTCGACAGCTGATGGTGAGAAAAAAGTGATAACTTCAGGATGAGTGGAATCTTCAGCCTCGAGCAAGTTAATGAGTAATGCCGCATCATGAAGTGTAGGTCCTGTCGTTTCATAGAGTATTTCATGTGTTATAACTGCACCACACATTTCAAACGCTCTTGTAAGCACAGTAAGCCCCAATTGAGACTGTAGGATTAAAACTTTTTCCTCTAAAATATTGAATGTCCTTAATTGTGAGAGTAAAGCAGCAGCCCCAGAAAGTTGGTGGGGAAGCGGAATAACAACGCGATATCCAAATTCTGCAAATTTTGCCACAGATTTTTCACCTACGGTTGCAAACCCTACCGCAGACATAATTGGATTGTAAAGATCAAGCTCAAGAACTTTTTGGTGAAAGAATTCTACTGCAGTAGGGCTTGATAGGATACAATAATCAAATTCTCCCTCTGCGAGCTTACGGATTTGTGATTCGAGTTTACTTTGATCATCTGGAAAATTTACTTGAATCATCGGCAATTCAATCACTTCAATTCCTTCGTTGCGAAGTGATGCAGAAAATGTATTATTGATTAGTGCACGCTGTAGCGGGCGTGTTAAAATTACAGATGGCATCAGGCTAATTATTTGTAATAGTTAGAGTTTAGTCTTGTGAGTATTTCATCTCCACCTTGAAGACGCAGTTTATTCGCTAATTCCTTTGATGAATTATTTAGAGTGTCATTAGTAAAAGAGGATGACGCTTTTATTAGTGATGTGCCTTCAGGGGCAGCAATACAAGCTGAGATTGAGTAAGAGTCTGCATTTTTTATTGCAAATGCTCCGAAAGGTAATTGGCACCCCCCTCCAAGTTCCCCGAGAACTATTCGTTCAGCTGTAACACATAATTGAGTAGCAAAATCATTTAATGGAAACAGCAACTCACTTAGTTCGTGATCAGCGAGGCGACATTCAATAGCAAGAGCTCCTTGCCCCGGCGCAGGGATCATAATTTCCGGCTCAATGAAATCTGTAATCTCATTTTGCAATGACAAACGATTTAGACCAGCTGCCGCTAAAACCATACCATCCCATTTGCTTTCCCGTAATTTCTTTATTCTGGTTGGTACATTACCCCGAATATCAATAATATTTAGGTCTGGTCGAAAAGCTAAAAGCTGTGCTTTTCGTCTAAGACTCCCCGCCGCAATTGTAGCGCCGATGGGTAAATCGTCAATAGAAGATATATGATTTCCAACAAAAACATCACGTGCATCTTCGCGTACGGGAATCGCTGCAATAATAAGTTCTGAATGACAATCAGTTGGTAGATCCTTCAGACTATGCACTGCTATATCAACTTGATTAGAAAGCAAGGCTTGATCTAATTCTGCAGTAAATAAACCTTTGCCGCCAATTAGGGAAAGAGGGGAATCGACTATTTGATCTCCGGTAGTCTTTATTATTTGAATAGAGATTCTAATATCAGGGTATAAAAATTCAAGCCGTCCTTTAATATAGTTGCTTTGCCAGAGTGCCAAAGCACTCCCTCTTGATCCTATTATTATACTTTTAGTTTGTGAGCTTATCATAAGTCATTTTGGGAGGGTTTCGGATTTTTATTCTCAATATCAAGAGCAAAAAGGCTACGGACTATTTCAATCCGGGCTTGTAGGTCGTCTTTGCTTGTTCTAGGCTCTTTTAACATTACTGTCGGTGTATGCAACAGCCTGTTGAACATTTTCCTTGTCATTTCGTCAAAAAATTCATATTCCTTTTCAGTGAGCTTAGACCGGTTCCTATCTAATTCCTCAAGTCGTATGTGTTCAAATTGCTTCCGAAGTTCTGCAATTGTCGGACCCACTTCAAGTTTGGAAAATAAATCAAGAAAATTTTCGGATTCCTGAGAAATAATTGACTTAATTTTTGGGATTTCTTCTTTCTTTTTTGATGAATTTTTATCGATAATGTCGGCAAGATCATCAATATCCTTGAGAAATACATTAGGTAGTTTGCCGATCAAAGGATCAATATCTCGCGGGACTGCGATATCTAAGAAAACGAGAGGATTAGGTTCACTACGTTTTTGCAATGCTAATTCTATATCGTTTTTTTTAATAACCAAGTCAGGACTGCCGGTAGAACTCACAACTATATCAACCCCCGACATAACATCTGGAATCTGTTCCAACGAAATTGAGCGGATGCTAACCGATTTTTCCGAAGAAATTCTGATTTTATTGGCTAATTCATCAGCATTCATAATTGTCCTATTGGCAATGATGATAGTGCCAATATGACGTTCAGATAAATACGATGCGGTTAATTCTGCCGTTTCACCCGCGCCAATAACAAGTGCCGTTTTTCCTCGTAAATCATCATAAACCTTCCGTGCAAATTCTACTGCAGCATAACTAATTGTCCCTGCACCATTTGTGATAGTCGTTTCATTTCTCACTCGTTTAGCAACACGAAAAGCTACATGAGCTAATTTAGTCATAAATGTACCACAAGCCCCGACTTCCTCTGCCAATCTAAAAGAATCCTTAACCTGTGCAAATATTTGTTGATCTCCGAGTATCTGTGAATCAATACCGGATATAACCTCAAATAGATGTAGTATAGCATCACAATAGGAAAGTCGGTCAAAACGAGATCGAAGAAGTTCACGATCTTGCAATGGTACATTCTTTGATTCTAATAAGAGATCAATAAGAAATTCGGATGTAATAACGTCATTTGTCGGACGAACATATATTTCTGATCGGTTGCAAGTAGAAATAACAAGAGATTCGTCAGTAAAAGTATCTTTCAAGTGCTTCAATAACCCACGAATCTCATCTGGTGCAAGTGCTACCATCTCGCGATACTCAACGGGTACCGAGTGATGAGAAATGCTAACGGCGATGAGCTTGGAAGGCATTATTTATAAAAAATTATGATACTCCGTTCCAAAAGCATTTACGATTGTCATTGAAAACAATGTCAGTAAGTACCCGGTCATCCATATTAATACTAGTCTTTTACCTTCTACCTTCATTATACTCCTAAGAATCAACGTTAGACCAAAAACAAACCAAATGAGCAGCGTTGCTATTGTTTTGGGATCCTTTAAATATGACCTAGTTTCTTCAATAGTGAAGTTATTATGCAATAACACTACACCAAAGACCATTGAGATGCTCAAAAAAATAAAACCCACAAATAAAGCTCTAAGACCATAGCGCTCAAGTTTTGATAAGCTCGGCAACCCATTAAACATCTTGCCAAACTGATTTTTTTGCATTGTACGATACAGTATGAGATACAAAGAACCGTATATGGTTGAAAGAGTTAAAGCTGCATAGCCAAAGACAATGCTCGCTACATGAATGTTAAATGAAGCCTCAAGATATATCGGGTTGATCGAAGCGAAGATGTCGCGTTTGGTAGCAATAGAGGATATGAGCTGAAATAAGAATGCAACAGACATTATCATTATTCCCGTACCGACAGATGTATTATCCAATCGAGCTTCAACCAAGATATAGGTCACAAGCATCGTAAAAGCAATGAGTGAAAAAATTTCTGACGCTGTCGTAAGAAGACAATGGCCTATTGCTAAGGTATAAGTGCAAATATAAATAGAATGGACTAAACCGGTAAATAGCGTAAGAACATATAGTGCCTTCTGAGAGACTAATTGTTTGAAAAATATTGTCAACCCATAACTTACGAGAAGTCCATAGAGAAAAAGTAAGGTGGTTTGTAATATGCTACTTACAGTCAACATCAACACTTAAACAGCATTTTTTTTGCAAACATTCAAACAAGGCGAACATTCTAATTTATAACAACCTATTTGACAGTACAAACTCCGCAATTTGAACTGCATTCAACGCAGCTCCTTTACGAAGTTGGTCACCACATACAAAAAGATCAATGGCATTAGGATTGCTGATGTCATGCCTGATACGCCCAATAAGGATATCATCACCACCGGTTGCTTCAAGTGGCATAGGGAAATAGTTGCGTTCACTGTCATCAACGAGCTTAACTCCGGGGGCGGCATTAATTACATTTCTGATCATTTCTACACTAGGGCGTCCTGAGATAAATTCAATATTTATACTTTCACTATGTGCTCGTTGAACAGGTACACGAATGCATGTCGCAGTTATTGATAACGTTGGTAAATGAAGAATCTTCTGAGATTCATGGATCAACTTCCACTCTTCTCCATTATAGCCTTCGTCATTAATTGGGGTGTTGTGACTAAAAAGGTTAGATGCAATTTGATAAGGGAGTACTTTTAGCGTAGGCGCCTCTCCTACGACGATTTGTTTAGTTTGTTGCTCGAATTCAGCTAAAGCTTGAGCCCCAGCCCCGCTGACGGCTTGATAAGTAGAAACAATAATTCTTTTAATAGGTTGTAAGGCTTGGATTGGATTGATCGCCATCAACATTACAATAGCCGAGCAATTCGGTACCGCAATAAGACCGTTATGATCTTTACAATCATTTCCGTTAATCTCAGGGATAACTAATGGGACATCGTCATCCATTCGAAAAGCAGATGAATTGTCTATAATCAAACAACCCGCTGTTTTTGCTACATGACGAAATTCTTTTGTGATCGAACTACCAGCACTAAAGAGGGCAATATCAATATCTGCAAAAATATTTGATTCTAATAGCTCTACATTAATTTCTTCATTCTTGCACTGCACTTTTTTACCAACCGATCGAAAACTGGCGAATGCTCGAAGCGTGGCATAAGGAAAATTCCTTTGTTCAAGAACACGAAACATCTCTTGACCAACTGCTCCAGTTGCTCCTACAACTCCAAGTCTTAGTTCATTTTTCATAATAAAATATCTTCAATCGTCTGCCGTTTACGAATAATTCTCACCTTACTTCCATCAATCAATACCTCTGCTGCTTTAGGGCGGAGATTGTAGTTTGATGAGAGAGAGAATCCATATGCACCTACACACATTACAGCAACCAAGTCCGATCTATTAATAATGGGCAGTTCACGATCAAGAGCAAGAAAATCGCCCGTTTCACATATCGGACCAACAACGCTAGCAAGGTGTATTTCAGGATTCGCAACAATTGATACTGGCACTATCTGATGATAAGCGCCATATAAACTTGGTCGAATAAGATCATTCATCGCTGCATCTACAATAACAAAAGTGCGCTTTGTATTAGATTTTGTATAGAGTACCTTGCTTACGAGAATAGCCGTGTCGGCTATAATAGCTCTCCCAGGTTCTACGGTAAGTTCAATATCCATCCCGTTAAAAACATTAGCGATGCTACTGAGGAATTCTTCATGAGTAGGAATGAGTGCATCGTTTGTACTATTCTCAAAAGGGATGTTTGGATGAGTTATAATATTGTGGTATTGAATTCCTCTCCCACCACCTAAATCAAGGTACTTAATATCTACTGAAGCTTCTTGTTTAAGTTTTAAGACAAGATGTTTTATTGATTCTGCTGCTTCTACAAATGGGGTGATTGTAGTTATCTGTGAGCCAATATGCGTGTGTAGTCCAATAATATTTAGCCAGGGAGAATGAAATGTTTTAATAAGATCAAGCACTTGATCAATATCTATACCAAATTTATTTTCGAGTAATCCCGTAGATATATACGGGTGCGTTTTAGCATCAACATGAGGATTAATGCGAATATACACTGGTGCCACAATTCCAAGTGCAATTGCCTGACTGTGAACAACCTCCAACTCTTGTGAGCTTTCAACGACAATCGCTTTTATTTTTGTACGAAGTGCAAGATCAATTTCAGCATCAGTTTTTCCTGGTCCATCAAACGTAATTTGTTCAGGCTGAAATCCTGCTGTAAGGGCGGCGCGCAATTCGCCACCACTGACTATGGAAGCTCCGACATCCTGAGCAGATATAATTCTCAATAATTCTATGTTCGAATTTGCCTTCAATGCATAGGATATTTTCCAAGGATGTCCCGTATTGTCGGCTGCATTCTTAAAAGCGTTGATATTGTCTAGGATACGTTGTTTGGAATATACAAAAAGAGGAGTACCAAATACGTTGGTTATTTCACTAATGTCCAAGTCTTCACAAAATAGTGCTTCCGTAGAAGTATTTGATTCCTGATAAAAGAAAGGGAATTGTTGCAAGCGATTAGTGTATGGTGGTGAAAGTTAAATATCGATGCAAGACTTCAGGAATTTTGATGGAGCCGTCAGCTTGCTGGTGGTTCTCGAGCAATGCAACCATCAGCCTGCTTGTTGCAAGCCCACTACCATTTATGGTATGTACAAATTCT
The DNA here is from genome assembly GCA_025363505.1 of Bacteroidota bacterium. Lineage (GTDB taxonomy): Bacteria > Bacteroidota > Ignavibacteria > Palsa-1295 > Palsa-1295 > JAFDZW01. Next base: position 2,101 of record JANYDV010000299.1, on the reverse strand, counting down.
GGCTTAGACTTTGGATCGCGCTTAAATCTAATGTTCGCTCTACGTGCTTGAAATGATTCAAAGTTTGAGCAACTTGATGCCTCAAGAAATTTACCTTCGATCGGCGCCCAGACTTCTAAGTCATAGGTTTTTGCGCTTGCAAAACTCGTATCTGCATCACACAGTAATAACCTACGATAGGGAATTTCAAGTAATTCGAGAATCCGCTCGGCATCGGAAGTCAGCATCTCAAATTCATCATAACTTGTTTCGGGCGTCACAAATTTTACAAGTTCAACCTTATTAAATTCATGAACACGAAGGAAACCACGGGTATCTTTCCCATAAGATCCTGCCTCACGACGAAAACAAGCACTAAATCCGGAATACTTAATTGGCAATTGATCGCCAACTAATGTTTCGTCTCGATATATATTGGTGATTGGTACTTCTGCCGTCGGAATTGCAAAAAGATTATCTTCTTTCATATAATAAAGTTGATCTCGGAATTTGGGAAGATTCCCAGTACCTCGGAGGGATTCTTCATTTGTAAAAAAGGGGGGGAGTACTTCTGTATAGCCATGCGAAGATGTATGAATGTCAAGCATGAAATTAATAAGTGCACGTTCAAGTGCAGCCCCACGTCCGATATAGAGCGGAAATCCAGCTCCGGAAATTTTTGCTCCTCGCTGAAAATCAAACAACGAATATTTTTCTCCAACTTGAAGGTGATCTAGTCCTGACCTTTTTTCAAAAGCGTTGTTCAAACTTCCAGGAGCCCAACGTTTTGTTTCGATATTGTTTGTTGCATCTTCTCCATGCGGAACAGAAGAATGAGGGATGTTCGGAATGGTATCGAGCAAAGATGACAATTTTTCTTCGATTACGCGCAGCCCAAGATCAAGTTGGGTAATTTCATCGCTAACCACTTTCATCTCCGCTATGACGTCGTCAGCACTTTCTTTATTCTTTTTAAGGCGAGCAACTTCTTCGGAAACGGTATTGCGTTTGTTTTTTAAAACTTCAACACGCGAGATCATGCTGCGACGTTTACCGTCAAGCTCGAGTATAATATCAATAACATCGTCGCATCGTTTCGCGACTGACGCCGCTTTTACAGCATCCGGTTGCTCACGGATGATCTTAATATCAAGCATGGTGTAGAAATATAATTGGTTGACTAACTACAACACGTCCTGAGGCAATATTGCTCCGAAACAATGAGAAGGGTATAATTATTTTTGTGGTACGAACACAAAAATGGTGGTTTCATCGGAGACATGGGGCTTATTAAGATTTAATTTTTGTTCAATAAGCCTATAACCTGGAAAGGTATCTTGGAAGTCATCAAAAATATAGCTCCACTTTTTATTTGAGAGCGCACTATCAAGATCAGATTGAAGTTGATGCGCGTTTGAATCGCCAATTAACAGTACATCACCAAAAGCTCTTAGCTCGGCATAAGTTTGCTTCCCAATTTTACGAGGCATAAATCCATGATAGGGAACCCAGACTTCACCCTGTAAAGGAGATATTGAAGCAAGAAATTCTTCTTGATGGAGACGATCTGATTCTTTAGCAAGATTTCTTGGGTCGTTAAATGGATTAGATAGTAAAAATAGTAGTTGTATCGGGATAAGCCATTTGGCTGGGGTAGCATATCTTTTATTAATTGATAATTGATTCACTGCTACAGGTAAGAATATCGCGCAACCAATCGCAGCAGGCAATAAAACATTGTGAGCCCCCCCCTCGTTTAGAATGCCTGCAAAACCTGCACCCAGACCCGATAGAAAAAAAAGAGTAATATACCCAATAAAATTTTCTTCTTTTTTCCTAAAACCTTTAATAAAATATCGTAAAGTAGGAATACTCAATAATGTTGTTGCAAGCCAACAACGCAATAGAATGTACATGATAAACCCATCAATTGCAAAATCCCACCTTAAAGTTTTTCTCTTTGCTTGGGGTATCAACAATGCGTAATAATGATACCATCCATTATAAAGTGAATCAAGACTATATGTCCCAATAATAATCGGAGCTTATGGAAAGATCGGGTATTGTTTAGAAGCCGCACGAGTTGATACACTTTTCGCTGCTTTACTATTGATATCAATAA
>JANYDV010000248.1 GCA_025363505.1 Bacteroidota bacterium | reverse complement strand
GAACGTGAGCTCATTAAGATCTTAGGTCAATTCCCGAATCTTATTTCACGTTCAACTGACGCATACGCACCTCATCACATTTGCGAATACCTACGCCAAGTTGCGGCGCAATTTCATAAGTTCTATCACGATTGTAGAATGGTTGGTCAGCCCGAACCATTACAATCAGCACGATTGGCGCTTGCCCGTTCGACAAAACATGTCTTAGCCGCAGGCTGTTCACTTCTCGGAGTTTCTACTCCGGAGAGTATGTAATTCCAAATTATGCTTCCACTATCGCTTGAAATAGTTTTTGTCGTATTGTCACTTGCGGTGTATGCACTCTTTTCGATGATCGAAACGAGTATCTTAACCGTTCGTAAAAGCGGAGTAAGAAAACTGCTTGAAGATAGCGATGAACGTGCCAAAACCAGAAAACGCGCAGGCGCGATTCTCGAAATAAAATCAAAACCGGAAGAATTTTTAGCATTCGTGCAAAGTGGCACAATCCTCTCAGTTGTTCTTGCTGCAACCTTCACCAGTTTTATTGCTCTTGACGACGTGAGCCTATTGGCTGAACGGTTGTTTCACACCGGTGTAAACGGATCACTCACCATTGGGTTTGTAGTCACGATCCTAACGTTGGCTCCTCTATTATTAACCATTGGTGGTTTGATTCCGAAGTCGGTTGCTTTACATCAAAACCTTCGATTCGCATTGCTTTTCGCCACACCAACGTTAAGCGCCTTAACTGTTGCAAAACCTTTTACGAGACTGCCGGTCCTTTTTGCGAACTTGGTACTGAAGCCATTCAAAGATTCAGCCAGTTTTGCCGAGACAAGGATTTCCGGCGAAGAATTCTTGGTAATGCTTGAGGAAGGTCGTCGCACCGGAGCGATTGATAAAACAGAAAATGAGCTGATCGAGAATATTTTTGATTTCCGCGAAAAGACTGTGCGCGAAGTGATGATCCCCCGAACAAAGATCGCCGCAATTGATATTGACACACCCCAAGAAGATCTTATACAAAAAATCGTTTCCGAAGGCTACACGCGGTTGCCGGTCTATCAGGACACCCCCGATACGATCGTTGGGGTAATCTATTCAAAAGATGTCCTTGCCCTGATCGAGCATCCCGACCTCATCATTCTCTATGACATCTTGCGTCCGGTTACGTTTGTACCTGAGACCAAGCTGATCTCAGAATTATTACGAGAATTCCAGATCAAAAAGCTCCATCTTAGTATTGTTATTGATGAGTTTGGCGGCACAGCAGGTATTGTAACGCTTGAAGATATTATCGAGGAAATCGTTGGCGAAATTCATGATGAATATGATGAAGAACTGCCTCCGGTTATCAAAGATGAGGGAAATAAAACAATCACTCTTTCGGCAACACTCTCAATTGAAGATGCAAACGAACATCTTGAATCCTTTTTTGCAGGATACCGTATTCCTCAAAAGGACGAATATGACTCATTGGGTGGTTATGTTACCAAACAATTTGGGCATATTCCGGAGACCAACGAGTCTTTCGAAACCGATGGGATGAATGTCACGGTTGTCAAGAGAACGCCGAAGGAAGTCATTCAAGTACGCTTCCAAGACCGTCGTCAGACACGATAAAATAATAATTTACTTTCGATGCATCATTTGTTTAATCGCGTTTTTTTTCTTTTCGTAATCATCGGGATTATTACATCCTCGCTCAGCGCACAAACAAAAAAAGACGCTCTTGATGCAAGCAAGCTTGGCTATGAGTTTGAACAGCAAAATAAAATGTCGGAAGCATTATTCGAATACAATAAGGCTATCGCACTTGACCCGAGATACCCATATCCGGTAGAACGTATCGGAGGGATGTATCAAAAACTACGTAATTACCCAAGAGCGATACAGATGCTTTCGCGGGCATTACAGTTGGATTCAAATTTTGATGACTACATCTATTATAATCTCGGTATTTCCTATAAAGCACTCCACAAATTTGACACTGCACTGATCTATTACAAAATCTTTCTCCGTAGAATGAAGCCGTTAGTCGCCGAAGATTCCTCGGCAGTACGCGAAGCAAGGATGTTAGAGACTTATACCGAAAAAAGCATTGAGCTTCAGCGACAACCCAAAAATACTGATGAGCCTGTTCGCTTGGGTGGTGATATCAATACCAAATATGATGATTTTGCCCCTGCAATAACTGCCGATGGAAAATTATTGTTTTTCTCATCCCGACGCGCCTCGAGTAATTCGGTCACGTTCGCCGAAACGAAAGACTACGGTGATGATATTTTTGGAAGTAAGCGCGATGGCTCGGGCAATTGGGGTCCTGCGGTTGCATTGCCTGCCCCGATAAACTCGAAAGATGATGAAGGTGCAGCAGGAATTAGTCCTGATGGGCAAAGCGTATATTATTCACTCTGCCGCCGAGCTGATGGTTTCGGAGATTGTGATATCTATCAGAGTATCCTCAATGGCAGTGATTGGAGCAGACCACAAAATATTGGTCGCGAATTTAACTCGCAAGCATGGGATGCACAACCATCTATTTCCCCTGATGGGAATGCAATGTATTTCAGCAGTCGTCGTGCGGGTTCTATCGACGGTTCTGAGGATATTTGGGTCTCATTTCGAGGTACAGATAATATTTGGGGCCATCCGGTTAGTCTTGGCGAGCCAATTAACACACCCTCAAGCGAGCGATCACCATTTATGTCGGCAGACGGAGTGACGTTATATTTTTCATCGAATGGTCATCCGGGATTTGGTGGTCACGATCTCTTTATGACTCGCAAACAACCTGATGGTACATGGTCGAAGCCTGTAAACCTTGGCTCTCCCATCAACTCACCCGAAGATGATGAATTTTTAACTATCCCCGCTCAAGGAAAAACCGTATATTATTCCAGTCGTCGCGATGCCAAAAATGGACTTGACATCTACGAAGCACTACTTCCGTCAGGGCTTGCTCCCAATCCGGTTACACTGGTCAGTGGCACAGTTCTCGATAAACTGACTCACAAACCGTTATCGGCAAAAATCGAATTATCCGATCTTGCGAAGGATGAACCACTTGGTACTTTTTTCTCGAACAGTACTACCGGCAAATTCTATTTTAGTGTAGCTGCCGGAAAAAATTATGGTATTACCGCAACAGCATACCACTATACTTTTTACTCTCAGCATTACAATGTACCTGACACAGCAAAATATCGTGAGCTAAATTATCAGATTGAGTTGATACCCCTCGAACAGGATTCGACCAAGCCAATTGTCGAAAATATCAATGATTCAATCGGTATTCAGCTCAATAATATTTTCTTCGATTTTAATAAGTCCGTACTTCGTTCTGAGTCAATACCGGAATTGAAACAACTGATCAAGTTCTTGGTTGTCAATACAAAACTAAAGATTGAAATTTCGGGACATACCGACAGTGTCGGCACACTCGAATACAATCGTAAACTTTCACAAGATCGCGCTGAAGCTGTTCGTCTTTACTTAATCGAGCATAACATCACCGCCAATCGAGTGACGGCACGTGGATATGGCGCAACACTTCCGATTGCACCAAATGACAGCGAAGAAA
>JANYDV010000237.1 GCA_025363505.1 Bacteroidota bacterium | reverse complement strand
GACGATCTATCATTACGACATCGAGAAAAACACTTCGACTGTCTTCCGAAAAAGCCTCGTAAAATTTAACCCGGAAGAATATGATTCAAAGCAGATATTTTATACAAGTAAAGATGGGACCAAGATCCCAATGTTCATTGTGCACAAAAAAGGATTAAAGCTCGACGGGAAAAACCCGTGCTATCTCTATGCATACGGAGGCTTTAACGTAAGCCTGACACCGGACTTTAGTACAGCAAGAATTATATTGCTCGAAAACGGGGCTGTCTTTGCAATGCCTAACCTTCGCGGCGGCGGTGAGTATGGTGAAGAGTGGCACGAAGCAGGGACGAAGCTCAAAAAGCAAAATGTCTTTGATGATTATATTGCCGCCGCTGAATATCTCTTCAGCAATGGCTATACTGCAAAAGATAAACTTGCGATTGCCGGAGGCTCAAACGGAGGTTTGCTCGTTGGCGCTATTATGACCGAACGACCAGATATTTGCAAAGTGGCACTCCCTGCTGTCGGAGTAATGGATATGCTTCGCTATCAAAAATTTACTATCGGCTTTGGGTGGGCTCGCGATTATGGCACAAGTTCAGACAGCAAAGAAATGTTTGACTATCTCTATCACTACTCACCATTACATAATATTCGCGCAGATGTAAAATATCCTGCAACACTTGTCACCACTGCCGATCACGATGATCGAGTTGTACCCGGGCATTCGTTTAAATTTGCTGCGACACTTCAAGAAAAATATGCCGGACCGAACCCACAACTCATCCGCATCGAAACAAAAGCAGGGCATGGCGGAGGCAAACCGATTTCAAAGTACATCGAAGAAGTGACCGACGAATATTCGTTTATGTTTTACAATATGGGCATAGCCCCAAAATATTAACAATAAAAAAGGCAGGTAGTAGCTGCCTTTTTTATTGCTCACGATTGAATGAAAGTAATTTACTTTAATGCCTCAATAGCGGCTCTGACTCTTGGCATCACGTCTTCGATCTCAGCAACCGAAGTTGCACCGACCGACAAACGGCACCAGCCTGTTTCTTGACGAAGGTCAAACGCATAGAACGGGACGATTGCGAAGCCTGCAACATCGAGTAAATACCTACGAATCTCTTCAGTGGTGTTGAGTATCTTTCCTTCCGGGGTTGTCTTGCCGATCAATGCAAACTGTACGCTCAGATAAATAGCGCCCATTGGGGGAATAGCCGATACTGATAAACCGGAATTATGCATTGCCGTAAAGCTTTCGTAGAGTGTACGAAGGCGCTCTTCAACTCCGGTAAACATTGCTTGGTGATACGAGTCCATCACTTCATCATTTTCGAGCAATGCCGCGGTTGCAACCTGCTCAGCACGCGGAGCCCATGCACCAACGTGCCCCAGAATGTTTGACATCGAAGACGCAATATCCGGCGGAGCAACAGCCCAACCAACACGAAGACCGGTCGAGGCAAATGCTTTTGATATACCATCAACAAAAATAGTGTATTTCGCCATTTCAGGGCGAAGCGAAACCGGATTGATATGCTCCTTCTCGCCAAAAGTCAGCATCCAATATACTTGATCGTACATCAAAAATAATGGGCGTTCGTCTTCGCCTCTTGATACATTCTCTTCAAGAATAAGATCGCAAATTCCTTCGAGCTGTTCACGGGTAAACATCGTGCCCGTTGGGTTCAATGGCGAATTCAGTGAAAGCAAACGTGCCCCTTTAAGCGCACCTTCAAGCTTTGCACGAGTCGGCATAAACGAATCTTCGACTGTTGTCACAATTTGCTTTGCGATGGCAGAATGAAGATTGCAATAGTGATTATTATTCCATGATGGCACAGGATAGACCACTGTATCGCCGGGCGCAACAAGGGCATTATAGGTACCATAAATTACCGGACGAGCGCCGCCGGTGATGATGAAACTTTCGAGCGGATAATCAAGACCTAAACGACGCTTATAGAATGATTGTACCGCTTTGCGAAGTTGGAGCATTCCATCTGACGGCGGATAATTTGTTTCGCCACCTTTAAGGGCTTTATCTATCTCATGCTCGAGATAATCAGGGATCGGAAAATACTTCGAATTAAAATCCCCAACGGTCAGATTACAAACTTTTTTTCCACCGGCGACCATTGCACGAATATCAGCGGCGATTTTTAGAATCTCCGAACCAATAATTTGCGAAGCAACCGGCGATACACGCGGCTTTGCACTTGCAATAAACTCAGGTGATACCATCGTCTCGATGTCAACAATTTCCATTAGATAGCCCTATCAATTTCTTAATCGGCACACAAAACACAACCCTATCTTGAAGCAATCCCTTAAACGTTGAACTATCGTTTCGGCAGTACCTCGAGCATAATATTCCCCATTTCATCGGTTGATTGTAGCCCGTACTCTACATCTTGCGGAGGGGTTCGGGGGTTGCGCGGATTGTTAGTCGTGTTGTCATAAACAAACTCGGCGAGCATCCGAATACCCGCAGGCAGCACCACAGGCTTTTCAAAACGATACTGCTCTTGCCAATTAAAATCCCAATCGGGTATCGACAAAAGAATTTTTTCCGATTTATCGGGCATTATGACCGTGACCTTCACCGATTTACAAATAAAATGTGCATGTGCCGAAATACCAAAGAGTGTCAAGGAGCTATCAATTGTTTTATCAATGACAAATGTATCAATGGTGTTCGCCGGAATCTGCAGATAATCATTAGTAAAGACAATCTGTTCCGGCTCGGTAAATTTGTGTTTATCATGAGTAAAATAGAGTCCTACTGAGGTCTGCTCATATTCGAGTTTTCCCGAAGGATGAAAATGCGTTTCGAGAATAAGATCGGCACGCTTCGGCATAGCCAAGGCATAGCCCTCAGGGAAAGGCTTGATCGATCCGCCCGGAGCCCAGCCGCCAATACGCTTGCCGGGAAATTTGAAATTGGGCATATCCGCATCCGGTCGTTTACGAAGCTCCCGAGCAAACGCCAGCGGGTCCATATACAGAATCGTATGATGAACCACTGAACGTGCGGTAGGCATAATATCCATTGATTTGATATGCTTTCCCTCTGTGAGGTTGATCGGAATGACGAATTGACGATAGACATCCGGTCCGTCGGCTGCGACTTCAACCACCTCCGGCATAATAAGTACCGTATCAGGTTTTCCCATCATCCAAGTATCAGCAAACTTTGGAGCAGGTGGTACTTTTCCACCCGCTTCCATACCGCCTTTGATCCATTGTGTGATAATCGCAGTATGTTTATCAGAGAGTCGTCGGTCCCCGGCAAACGGGTATGCACTTGGTCCGGCTTTCCACGGGGGCATTTGATGCTTATTCAAGACCAATAAAATTTCAGCAGAGTGCTTGCGAACTTCCTCAAAACTCATTAATGAGAACGGACCAACTTGCCCGGCGCGATGACAAGAAGAACATTTCGAATAAATGATCGGAGCAACATCTTTCGCAAATGTCAGCTTCGTCTGTTTCGCGAATGTCATCGAAGCAAACAAAAAAATAGTTGACAACAATAAGGAGTGTATTGCTTTCATAGTGGCGGTATTGCACATCCGATGGCGCGCACTTCTTTGAACTCCATTTTTTTACCTGAGAATATTTCGATAATCACGTTTCGCAGATCGTTGGTCGTCGGGGCAGGACGGTCTTTCCCAAGTTCAATATATCGGTCATCAATACGCCCTTGATACACACACGCACCATCGTTCGTCAAGACAAATACTTCGGGAGTAATCGAGGCGTCTAATAATTTCACAAGCTGATGTTGTGGGTCGAGCAACATTGGTGACGGGAAATTATAATCCTTCGAAAATTTTGCCGCGCACGCTGTATCACATTCAGGATCAGAAATAATACCGTAGAACTGAATATCGCTCGGCGAGAACTCGGTAGAAAGTCGAGTGAGTGTCGGCATAAATCTATTCGAGATCGGGCACTCGCTTGACAGGAATATAAATACGGTTGCGCGGTGCTTGGCTACAGAAGAAAGTTGTATTGCTTTACCATCGGTCGATGGCAACCAAAGTTTATTCAGGTGCGACAGCACATTTTCGGGCTTCCGTCGTTTTACAGGCGTAGCGTTTCCATCAGCTCCGACCAGCGCCGCTAACAGCAATAAAATGTATAATTTGCGCGTCTTCATTCGTAGTTATTAAACAATAATCCATGCGATTTAATTAACATAATTACACTATCGGTAGTTTAAGAGAATGCTTTTATGACCACAGCACAAACCAAAACACACGATGAGACAATGATGCACCGAGCTATTGAGCTTGCGGTGCAGGCTCAAGGCAACGTAAGCCCAAACCCACTGGTTGGCTGTGTGATAACCGATGGGTCACAGATTATTGGCGAAGGCTACCATCAGAAATATGGCGAAGCACATGCCGAAGTTCATGCGATTAATGATTGTCTCAAGAAGGGATTTTCGCCAAAGGGAGCGACGGTATATGTAACGCTCGAACCTTGTGCCCACATTGGAAAGACATCGCCCTGTGCCGATTTGTTGATCAAACAAAACATCGCGCGGTGCGTGATTGCCGTCACCGACCCCTATCAAGAAGTCAACGGCAAAGGCATTGCAAAACTTACCGATGCAGGTATCGAAGTGACGCTCGGTGTGCTCGAAGCCGAAGCCCGCGAAATGAATAAATTCTTTCTTACGAGTGTCGAAACGGGCTTGCCATACGTAGCGATAAAGATCGCTTCGAGTCTCGACGCGAAGGTTGCACTGAAGTCAGGCATTTCAAAATATATTACAAGCGAAGCCTCGCGACGCGAAGTACACCAATTGCGAGCAACATTTGACGCTGTCCTTGTCGCAAGTGCTACTGTGCTTGCCGACGACCCCGAGCTTAGCGTTCGTTTGTGCGAAGGGCGCTCGCCGAAACGAATTATTCTTGACGCTTCTCTACGAGTACCGGAGTCAGCAAAAGTCTATTCCGACCATCACACCCCTTCGACGATCATAGTTTGCAATGAATCTGCTATCAAAGACAAACAACAAAAAGTTCAAGAGCTTCAGTCAAGGGCTATAACGATCATCGGTTTCAAATCTTCGACCGAACAGCTTGATCTGGAGTCGGTATTTCGAGAACTACATTCACGCAATATCAGCAGTATTTTGGTTGAACCGGGTCCGACTCTCGCAACAACGATGTATCAGAACGGACTTTTCAATGAGGTTTTGCTGTTTCTTGCTCCGACCATCTTGGGCGACGATGCTCGTTCTGGTTTTGGCGAATTACATATTCGCTCGCTTTCATCCGCCGGGCAACTTCGCTTAGCCGAATGCAGACGCGTTGAAGGGTCGGATGATATTTTTCTCAGCTACCGAAAATAAAAAACTCTTATGCTAACATCAATGACCGGTTTCGGTCGTGGCGAACACACCGGCGAATTTGGAATCAGCGTTACCGCAGAAATTCGCAGTGTCAACTCTCGGTTTTTGGAAACGTCTGTTCGCTTGCCCCGTACAATGAGTGAACGCGAATTCGAAGTCCGCGAGATCATTCGCAAAGGTCTTGGCAGAGGCAAGATAAACTTGAATGTCACCATTACCAGTGGCGATGATGCGGCAAGTGTTGCCTTGACGGTAAACGAAGTTGCCGCACGAGGATATTTTCTGTTACTCGACAAACTTCGAACGGTCGCAGGTGTGACTGCCGAGATCACCCTTCGTGATCTTACATCGTTCAACGACGTTTTTATCAGTGATGGCGCCGGCACTGACCGTGCCGTCGAAGAATGGAATGTTGTGCAAGAGTCAATTCGTAAAGCGATCGACTCGCTCAATGGGATGCGCCAGCAAGAGGGGGCTGAGCTCGAAAAAGATTTTCGTAATCGTATCGCTAATCTTGAGTCGATTGTAACTGCCGTCGAACAACAATCAAAAGATGCAGCCAAAGATGAATACACCGCGCTCAAACAGCGTGTTGCCGAGCTCATCGGCGACTCAGCAGTGCTCAACTCCGAACGGCTCGAACTTGAGATTGCGTTGCTTGCAGAACGACTTGATATTACCGAAGAGATCGTACGTTTTCGCTCACACATCAAGTTCTTCCTCGAAGCACTTGAATCAAAAGAGCCTTCAGGCAGAAAACTGAATTTCTTGTTACAAGAAATGAATCGCGAGATCAACACGATGGGCTCGAAATCGACAAATGCCGCGATTGCCCACGTCGTTGTTGGCGCAAAAGAAGAAATGGAAAAGATCAGAGAGCAAGTACAAAACATTGAGTAATGATCAGGCAGCGTTTCATAGCATTGTTCGTTATTATCTTTGCAATAGTCTTTGCTTCTTCTTCGGCATGGTCTCAATCAAAAGTGAAGAAGCAAACACCTGATTTGAGGTCTGTTGATGCGAACAGTAGAACGGATATTTTTCCGGGCAGCGAAAATACGAGCACAGAATTGCTCGATAGTATAATGCGAAACGGAATTGCCGGGCTTCAGATTGGCGAGCGGGTCGCAGCCGTCGGAAAATTATTCCTTGGAAAACCCTACCTCGATAAAACCCTCGACTTTAATCATGACAAAGAAATCTTAGTCTGCAATCTCAGCGGGTTTGATTGCGTAACGTTCTTCGAAAACAGTTGGGATATAGCAAGAGCAATTCGTTTAGGTGGTGATAGTTTTTTTTCTAACATTCTGGCACAACTGACTGATACTCGTTACCGTAATGGCAAGATCAACGGTTTCGCCTCACGCCTTCACTACACCAGCGACTACTTCTTCGACAATGCCCGCCGCGGACATCTTCGATCGGTGACCAAATCAATCGGCAAAAAATACGCGGTACTGGAAACAAAGACCATTAATTTTATGTCTGCGCATCCCAATCTGTATCCGCAATTAAAAGAAGATCTGGCAATGCAAGCCTTAATTAAAATCGTCGAAGATTCGATCAACGCTCGAGGCGGTTATTACATGATCAAAAAAGAAAATGTCAAGAAAGTCGAGTCGAGCATCAAAACCGGTGATCTGATCGGCATCACCACCACCGTTAGTGGCATTGATTGTTCGCACACCGGTATTGCGATTAAACTCAACGACGGCAGAATACATTTTATGCACGCAAGTTCTGCGATGAAGAAAGTCATCATTTCAGAAGTACCTCTTGCCGAATATCTTGCGAACAATGCAAAGCAGACCGGCATTATGCTCTATCGCCCATTAGAAGTTACGAACAAATGATTACCAGAGAATCTGTTGAACATATTGCAAAATTAGCGCGCCTCGAATTCACCGATGCCGATTACGATAAACTGACCGTTGAGATGAATACGGTGATCGGTTATATTGATCAGTTGAGTGAGCTTACTGTCACAGGGATAGAGCCACTGGAAAATATTAATGAATCGGTTGAGACAAATATATTGCGACCCGACAGCGCAAAAGAATCATTGACAAGCGCACAAGCACTTAGTAATGCCCCGAAATCAGCCGATGGGTTTTTCCTCGTACCAAAAGTGATCGAACAACAGAAAACTACTGTCATTACTACTGAACCGGAAGATGAATTTTACGAGGAATAGCTCGGGCAATCATCCGAGCTAAGTATCGATACTACAATTATTTTTTCCCAAATTCACTAACTAATGCTTTAGCAACCGCATAGGCTGATGTTTTTTTATCACTGAGAACATTCAGTTTTTCCTCAAGTCCGTCAGTCCGCTCTTTCGACCAAAAATTTATTCGCAGCAGATCTTCGACTAATTCCACAATGCGTTCGCGGTCACGCTTGCGTCGTTTGGAGATGAGTGTGTTTGTTGTGATCAAATAGGCTTTGTGCCGCTCAATTTCAGTAATGACTGCTTCAATACCCTTGCCTTTTGCGGCAACGGTTTGTATGACATCCGGGATCCACTCATTCTCGGCATGAGTAATACGAAAGGTGAGAATTGTTTTAATGGCGCTCACAGCCTGGTCAGCGCCTTCGCGGTCGCTTTTGTTGAGCACAAAAAAATCGGCGATTTCCATCAAACCAGATTTCATTGCCTGAACGGCATCACCTGATTCCGGCACCAGTACAACGATCGTTGTGTCGGCGGCTTTAGCAATATCAAGTTCGGACTGACCTACACCAACTGTTTCGAAAATTACGAGATCAAACCCTGCAGCATCTAAAATATCTGCCGCATCTTTTGCTTTTGAAGATAAGCCGCCTAACGAACCGCGAGTTGCCATCGACCGAACGAAGACTCCGGCATTCATCGACACCTCTTGCATACGAATTCGATCACCGAGCAGTGCACCACCGGTAAAGGGACTGGTCGGATCGATAGCAACAATACCAATCGTTTTTCCAAGCTTTAAAAACGTTTTTGTCAGTTCTGAGGTGAGTGTAGATTTTCCGGCACCCGGAGGTCCGGTAATGCCGATACGATAGGCATTCCCAAGTTTCGGCGCAAGCTCGTGTAAGAGTGCCGCGGCTTCGGGCATATCATTTTCGACAACGGTAATTGCCTGCGCAATCGCACGACGCTCTCGCGCTATGACTCGTGATGCCAGTGAAGAAGTATCCAATGATCTGAAACGAGAATGTGTATGAATAGTAATTATAACAAATTTACGACGAGGAAGTGATGCTGGCCATTCAGAGCTGTTTCTCGTAGATTCGGTAGGTCTTGTATTTTTTGCCGTTCATCATCTCGCACGCCCGATTCATCGCATCGTTATCTTCGAGTATCCACGATGCTTCGCCGTATTTATAACCGCCACGCTCGGCTCGGTCTATCGTTTCGCGGTAGAGCATTCCATCTATCCCGCGACCTCGAAATTCTTTTTTTAAACCAAGAATAACAATACGAATAGTATCAATTGCTTTCTTTTTGGTAAAGAGATTCCAAAGACCAACAGGCAAATTCATCATACCTCTCGGTATCATTGTGCCCGCACGAAAAGCTTGGTTAACATCAGGCAGCGAAAGCGAAAAGCCGATAGTTTCACCCTTATGTTCGGCAAATAAAATAAGCTCAGGGTCATAGATCGGCTTAAGATCAGCCGCCACAAAATCAAACTCTTCGTCACTCAGCGGCACAAATCCCCAGTTGGTTTCCCATGCTTCATTGTATAACTGCTTGATCTTCGATACTTCAGTCGCAAACTGTTTTTTATTGAATGGTCTGATCGTGATCTGACCACGCTCTTGCAAAGCTGTCGTAACGCGGACTAATTTCTCCGAACGTGAGTCTTTTGTACTCAGTAACCACGCATACATATCTTTTGCTTTGACATATCCGTTCTTCGTGATCAGATCGATATAATATTTCGGATTATAGGTTGTAAGCAACACCGGTGGGCGATCAAATCCTTCGACAAGCAACCCATATTCATCATTCGCCGATGGGTTCGCAGGTCCTTGAACACTTGTCATTCCCGATGATCGTAAAAAAGCTTCAGCCTCGGCAAAGAGTGCATCTGCAACCGCTTGATCATTCACTGATTCAAAAAAACCAAAGAATCCTATCTTGTCGTGATGGGTATCATTATGATTACGATTGATGATCGCGGCAATACGCCCAACGATCTTGCCATTGTCTTCGGCAAGGAACCATGCAACCCCGGAGTGTTTGTAGAATGGATTTTTTATTTCGTCGATCAATTTCATCCGGTCTATCTCAAGCGCCGGCACCCAGTTGGGGTCAGTACCATAGATGTCCCAGAGAAAACGGACAAACTTCAGCTTGTCGGCTTTCGAATTGATACGACGAACGGTGAGCATAGGAATTACTTTACGCCTGAGCCGTAAGCTTTTTGCATTGCTTCGCTGGCTTCAAGAGTAGCTTTTTGTGAGTCAGCACTGGCGGTGATCAACTTCTTATTGCTTTTATTAACAGCATCCATCATTTCTTGGTAATGCTCATAATCATCTTTCGAATCGAATTGTATTTTATCACTAACCAGTGATATTTTTGCTCCGGCAAGAAATGTTAGTACTTCGGAAACATTCACATACACTTTGGTTAATGCTAAAGTGTATTTATCAAAGCTTTCTTGATCTTTATGATAGGCTTCGAGAAATTCTTTCAGAAAATCCTCGCGTACTCGTGTCGGCATTTCCGAACGCATTGCCTTAACCGAATCATCGGTAATCTTCCGAAGCCTCACGCTCAGCGAGCGGTGAACCTCAAGGTAGTTAAGAAAATCTTTTACTTTGATGATACTACTCGCTATTTTCTCCGGAGTGAGCGATGTTGCATCAAGCGGCTTCGTCAGATTAATGATCTGCAACTCTTGATTAAATCGCTCGGCACGGAGGTTGATCGCGCCCATCGTCGAATCGATTAACCGGGATGCACGACTGGTCATTATTGCCATCGGATCTTTCTTTTGTGCAGAGACCGACGAGAAGAATAAAACTACAAGAAGGAGTAGAACAATTTGTAGGCGTATTTTCATATTGAATAGTAATTAATTTCTCTCTGTGGTAATCGTTAAAACGTCCAATGAAGTTTCGCCGTTGGCACGTAACCCATCAGTCCATTTGAAAGAGGTCTACGGACAAGTTCTCCTTGCAAATGAATGGCGCTGTTATGATCTCTTGCAAGCAACGCCGCATCAATAGCCGAGAGCACTCGGTTGAGGAGCATCCCCCACAAAAAATAATCCGCTGCGTCATATTGATAGTTCATATTGGCACGCATATCAGCATGGCGTTGATATTGTTTCGATGCATTTGGGTCTTGACTAAGCGCATCCCGCCACCCCCATGTAAACTGAATATATTTTGAGATCAACTCATAATACTGTTGCGAACCACGATCAGGAAGGCGATGCGTAAAATTTTGAAATCCAAGATAATCCAAAGTATCTTCAGCCTCGTGTATCTCCGAAAAGTTGTTCGGATCAGCAACTCGATATTGTTTATTCGCTTTTGCCAGCAAACTATTAAGCGAGTCAGAATATTTTTTGGGTGACCATAGGCTATCAGCCCACGCATGAAATGCCACAAGCGAATCGTCGCCTCGGCTGAGATAGTGTAACCTACCATACCATAAACCACCTTCGACGGCAGTAAAAATAAGTCCCCGCCAAATGTCATCACCAACGTAATACTCACCAAGCCCCGGTAATACTAATGATAAACCCGCGGCAAGCAACCCACTTTTTTTCGTCGGAACATCAATTTTTTTTGTTTCGCCTTCGATGACCGGTGTCTGCGATTTCTCACTGAGTGCAGTATTCGACCGATGCCAAAATTGATATTCACGAATGGTCTCATTACTTGATGAAGTTTCCGAGACTGCGGCTCGTTCGATAAATTGAGCGTATGCACCGTCGTACGCTGTCAAAACGAACAGCATACACAAGCAACGCATTGCTACGAGAACCACAACCGAAGACCGACTCTGGTTCATGATATAGTATTTATCGCTCAACAGAAGCCGTTACCACTTAAGCCCCAAACTGAACCGGAGCGTGTTTGCAAGCGGATGATTTTCTTCGAATGTATTGATATAACTAAAATCAAATGTGTACACATCATAACGCAAGCCTGCACCAAAAGTCAAATATCGACGACCACCGACGTTACTGCCTTCAGTGTAATATCCGGCACGAAGAGCAAGCAATTGATCGTACCAATATTCTGCACCCGTAGAAAGCATCAGTGAGTGTCCGGTATTGGCATCCCATGAGGTGACGAATGCTTTCGGCAAGTTGTCGGAAGCACCGTTTGCTTCGCGATGCACCAGGAGTTTTGCCACATCAACAGCGAGCATAATCTCATTATATTCATCCTTAAGAATTTTATAGGAAGCGCCCAATCTCAAGATCGTCGGCAACGGATCGGCTTGCGCAACGTCAACATATTTTACTTTTGGTCCGATGTTGGCGATATTTACACCTACGGCAAGACGGTTTGCCAATTCTTCGATATAGGTCGAGTCAGGACGCCACATCGTGCTAATATCAAAACTGACCGAACGACCAATACCGGTTTGTTTTTCAGCACCGACGGTGATTGGTGATAGCGATGATTGGATATATCTGACGTTACCGCCGAAACCCCATTCATTTGAAAGCTTGGTCGCATAGGAAAGCGAAACTGAATACTCGAACGAGTGAAACTCACTGATCGGCTGTGGCGATGACTCAATCGTGTAAATAAATTTACCGAGATTTAAGAACGTAATGTTCGCGCCGATCGTACCGCCGAAATTTTCTTCATCGTTCCACTTGAAGTTTGCATACTCGTAATAGAGATCGCTATTGAATTGAGGCAACCATTGCGAATGTGTCAGATAGACTTCTTTTCCGGTTTGAAATGCCAGCCCCGCCGGATTCCAATATATGGCATTTGAGTTATCGGCAATTCCCGTGCCGGCATCGCCCATACCGCTCGAACGAGCGTCCGGAGCAATCAGCTGGAACGGCACTGCCGTAGTCGTGATCGATGTAGTTTGTGCGTAGGCACTCCCGGTGAATACACCAAGCACCGTTACCGCTATCATTGTCAAATATTGAATACGTTTCATTCTAATTAGATTCTCCTTAAACTTATTTTACTGTTGATGCAGTACGATAAACGTACCACCCGAACTCGTACTCACACCACTCAAACGCTGAGTGGCAGTAAGACGATAAATATACATTCCATTGAGTAGTGTACTGCCGCCATCGTCATTACCATCAAATGGCAACACGATAGAGTTTGATGAAACACTTGATAAGGTGATCGTACGGACATGCTGCCCGATTGCAGTATAAATATCAAGTGTTATATCAACGGGACTTTCCGGAGCAGCAGGTTGCTCGAAAGTGAACGTCGCCGTCGTCGAGATCGGATGTGGCACGATCGTCACATTAAACAATTGATACGGATGATCACCCTGTGCGACAAACTCTACTTCCCCGAATGCCGCGTTACCTGCTGCATCAAATGCCCGAACGCGAAGCGTATGCTTGCCAATTGGTAATATAGTTTGCGTCGTGCTGGTACCCTGAGTAAAATCATTGGGGAGAGCAACATAATGCTCGGCAAGATCAAAGAGTCCTGTGGTCGAATCATCGGTCCAACCAACAAACGAATGCCCAACACCCGAGCTTGAAGTATTAAGACCGCTCAGATCACGAACATCTACAATGACTAAGGAATTGACCGGCACAATATCCCCTGATCGAAAGCGACGCGAGCCAATAGAGATCGTTAATCCCGGACCTGAATGATCTTCGTTTATTCTTGTGGTATCAATACCATACACTTTAAGATTCTTTGCAACTCCGAGCGCCGAACGAAAATCATCCGAGGAGGCAAGCATACTGATCTTTGCTTGATTAGAATCAAACTTGATATCTTTTGACACTACAAATTCTGTATGGAATCTTCCGGCTTTGACGCTTGCAACACCACTATAGAGGATAGGTCCGTTGGTCTTCCAGTTGTCGGTGATCGGTGATGATTGGGTAAATGTTGTTGTCGTGCTTACGATCGTGGGCGCATCATAGAGCGTAATATTTGTCGAACCGTTAAACGTCTGATCTATGCCATAGCCATCACACTCATTCGAGATATGACCTGAAATATTCATCAGTGATAAAGCAGCAACCGTGATCGGGTTATTTGCCGATTTGTCATACGCTACACCGTTGATGCTGTCAATGGTTACATACTGACGCGGAATGATCACTCGCTGGGCAGGGTCGCCCAAGATCATATACTTGCTTTTATCATAGTCGTAAGCGTGCGGGCGGCTGACAACATAGCATAATCCAATAGGGGCTGTCCCCAGTTTTATATCACACGGAAGATTAAAAAGTGCTTTGTAAAAATAATTTACTAATGGGTCTCCGCCCTGAACCGAACGGCACGTCGCGAGCATTGCGATAGCACCACCATCAGGTTTTATCAACAGTTGTACCCCGCCGGATGTTTTTGCTGCGTAATCATCAAAAGTAGAAAAATCACAAGTTGCCGTTGACAAAAAAGCTAAGCGATTAAAATTTGTCATCTTATTGATGGTCGAAGGCACTGTAAGAATTGATTCATCAGCCCACACGACAGGGTTGCCATGCCCGATGTAAGATATAATTGCCGAGCCGGAGTTAAAGGCATCAACAATCGCTTGCTCCATCTGCGGTTTTTTTCTTCCGGCGGCTGTAAAGACATTTGGATATAGTTGTCCGTACATTTTCTCGACAGTGATTCGTTCTGCCACACCTTCAAGTTCACGTTCGGTATCATAGATATGGACCAACCCATCCGGACTTTTGAGGTCTTCGTGATAGCGGTCATCAGCAATGAATGTCCCTTTCCCACGCCACGCCCCCTGGTCGCTTGAGGTCTCATACTTCACGACTTTGGCTACAAATGCGGCAGCTTCTTCATTAGTGCGCACCGTAATTCTGCCAATGGCAATATCCATCCGCTCAGAATTAGGTGTGAGCTGTACATAGAATGCATCATCAGAAACATACTCAGGTTCTGAGCTTCGGAGCGCTCCGACCGAATAGCTATTCCAGGTTTCATAAATCGGGATGCCGACTGGAATCTGCGTCGTGCGGTTTTGGAAATCGCAATGCCCACCGCCAAAGAGACAAATATACAACGGCACAATGCCCCCGCTGGTGACGCTCCTGGTCATTGCCGCTTTCGCAAAATTTCTGATCGCGCTGAGGTCATTCGCACCATAACCAAATTCGCGGTAAATATCCTCGACCGTTACGACAGCCACACTAAGAGGTTCGGTGGCTTGCCCACCCATTCTGCGCTGTTTTGCCAGAGCTGTTGCCTCATCGAGAAATGCCTGAGGCGTAATGATTATCTCTTGTGCGCCTTGCGAACACACCCCTGTCCGAAGTGAGGGCGAGCCAATAGCAGCTACCGATGGGGTCTTTAATTGTGAACTGGTAAAAGCAATAAAGCGACGAAGATCTTTTGCGTTACCCTTGATTTTTATATCTATAGCGTCGGATGATGCAACACCAAGCCTGCGAACCGAAGTCGGGTCGGTCACTTCCCAAATTTCGCCGTTTGATGCAGAAGTAAAATGATAACGATAAACCGAACCATCACCAAAAATCAGGAACGGCACACTTCCCGAAGAAAGGTTTGTTTCGCGGCGATAGAAGGTTTCGACCCAATTAAGCCAAAAGCCCGGAGAGAGTTCGTTCGTTGTTGCTGTAAAGGTCAGAGTCTTCGGAAGACCTCGCGAAGAAGAAACTAAAAATTCAGAATCCCATCGGCGTAATGTATAATACGTCGCATCGGAATTTTGCTGAATCGTGCTTTGGTCAAGTGTCGAACCGAGCGACGAACCATTGAGCGACACATTAAAAGTCCGTTGCTCAAATGCATGTGAGTTATATGCAGGACGGATGACCGTCGAGTCTCCGGTATAACCGGGCATATCGGGCAAGGTGATCGTCGCATCGCGACCAACCGGAATTTGCTCACCGACAAACTCGCGACTAATATTCGGGTTCTCGAATGCACGCTCGTTCTCGTGAACGACGACTGTCTGCACCGTATTTTTTTGAACTGACAAGACTGAGTCAGGCACAAAATCTGGTTGTGTTGAAATTCGTTTTTGGGTAGGAGCCCCACCGACTTTCAACAAGAAATGTCCTGAAGTTGAGAACGAATTCAGTACATGGTACAACCGATAAATTGCCGATGAACCACCTGCATTCTGATCATAATGCCACTGGAAAGGACCCGCCGAAAAAAAGCGAACTTCAGCAAACGAGCCATCGCTATTAGTACGAGTATCAATAGTACATTCTTTCAATTCACCACTGAGGCTATCAACATCTTCGGGCAATGCTTGTGCGCCGTATCCGTAGAGAGCAATTGTTGTTGCATCGATGTTTGCACCACCCGCTTTCGAGAGATCGTTTGCCGTGAGGCGGTAAACACCTTCTTCGTTAGTCGTGATCGAAAACCATTGTTCAGCACCGGAACCGGCAACAGTGTTTTTATACGCAATTTGTGTCGAAGCAAGACTGCGGCTGATCTCGGGCACTGCCGAGTGATAAAGCGATGAGTTATTTCCGTTGAGGCACAATGCACCGAATAACTCTGATTCTTGCATAGAAGTTATTACCTTCGTTGTCAAGTGCGGAGTCTTTGGAAGCTTGATACGAATCACCAGATCAGTGACAAGCGTGATTGAATTCTTATCAAGATCATAGATGATTGGGTGGATCGTTAGGTCGCTGATATATGCCGTACGATAAAGCTGTGGCTTTGCAAATGCTACAATCTCAGGAGTTGAGTGAGCGCCGTATTGTTCTGCATCTCGGATGTATTGCGGTTCAACAACCCCACCGCGAGAACGCGGTGTTGCCACAGGTGCGAGCACTGCCAAAATCGTCTGTGTCTGTTTTGAAACGATATCATAACTTGCCGAAGCATTCAAGCTCGGTACGAGGAGGTTTAGTTGGATTAATTGTTCTGCCGGTGAGCCTTGTCGCAGTTTACCTGAAGTCGCGCCCGCAAAACTGATAGCGGTGTAAGTTTCTGCAGTAACAGGATCGGTAACTGTTTGTGTGGTGTAATCAGGGTGGATATGCAGAACGATTTCTTCTTGCGTCGAAGAGAGAAGTTCATAGACAGGCTTTGCTGTGAGGTCTTGCCCATAGGATGAGGAGGATATTATGAGCAACACGACAAGCATCAATGCGGCAGTTTGGAGTGCCACAGTGACGGAGCCAAAACGATGTTCAGAATTTCTACGCATAAGCAGATCACTACCGAAATAATACTCGGTCCTATACTCTATAAACGTGATACTATGCTAAGTGATACAGCAGTGACGGATTTTTCCCCAAATTAATTTTGTGGACTCCCAATGCTGAACCGATCAACTGTAGAAATTCTCGATAGTCGCTCCTTGAAAACCGTTAAAAACGAACGAAATAGCCATTTATGAGGCTTTTACACATAATAAAAGCCATTTTTTAGGAAAGAAGTTCTCCTGTAATATGCTGTTCATATGCCTATAATTTGGATGCCTTATCCCCTATTTTGCGAGATTTGGGGACAACACTGCAAGACCGCTTGCTTGTTGGTCGCGCAAACGTCCGATCACCACTCGGAAGTTTGCATCTGCACGAGAAAATATAAAACCGGTGGTATCTTTGATACCGTGTGCATAAGGACCAAAATTATTCGAATTAGATGTGCCGAGAGGCACCGCAGCAAGAATATGCAAACGCGGCTCGAAATAATCTGCCGGCTGTGGAAAGTATAGCATACTGGCGGGACTGGTGAGTGCCCTGCCATCCTCACGCTCGAGCATACCGGCGCGGGGTTGATAACGGCTCGGCATATTCACAGCCGCACCGTTCAAAAATAAGTATGCCATCGCCGTTGCTGAGTATGATATTACAGGCTGAACCCCGTCAATTGTTATTGGTGCGACCGCGGAGTCGATTACCAAACGAGTGTCGATCGAATCAAGATGTAAATCTTCGCGAGCAGCTTCGCGCTCACCTTGAACAAGGCGTGCCGATTGTTCGCGCAGATCAGATGCGGCTTCAGAGCCTCGATTAGTCCCGACTCCATTGATCAGCCCGGCAGCAACCATCGCAATAAAACTCAGCGTCCGGAGTAACCGGTCGATCGCGCCACGCCTGACAGCGGGTCCGCGGGAATAGCTTCCGGCAGTCACAAAGAATACTGCCATCCATAAGAAAGCGTTGGATTCAATACCGATATGAAGAAACGCGAAACACAAGAGCGAAGCAATAAGCAAAATACCACCGGCTTTTTTTGCTGAGCGAGACTGCCAGGTTACTTCTTCCATCGGCAATAAAAATGCTCGAACCAACGAAGCTATAGATAATAGTACCACTAATATTGTCGCCGCTAATGTCAGAACATCAGAGCCCGGGAAACCGGCTTCTTTAATGTTCGGTGTCACCGAAAGTGTCATCAAGAAATGCGACCATGCCGACGACGGTAGAAATCCGCTTGACGAAAGCATAAAGATTGGGGCAGGCGCAAGCAGCCGTAGCAACAGTACAATACAACCGGGAATAACCAACCCGACGACACGATTAAAATTCGAGAGCCACCCTTGGCTCAAGTGCACACTACGACGCTGTTCGTTTGCCACAGCAAAAGTTATGAGCGCGACCGCAAAGAATGCGAGTGCATGACAAAGCGCCACGAACGCAAACCCAACCATTAATATATAATATGCCCCCGCTCTGGGGCGCTCTTGGTGAAGGAAGAAACTGACCAAAGCAATTGCCAGCGTCTCCCCAACTAAATAAGGTATCGACCCAACAAAAAACACCCCACTCCAGACAAACACCGGCACCAGAAAATACACTAACGCTTCGCGCACTTTCAGTACCCTCAGAAGCGACAGCATTGCAAATCCACGTGCCAAGAAACCTATCCCGACAATGAGTATCCGAACGACCACCTCGCCACTAAAGAGGAAACTGAGAATACCAGAAACAAAAGAAACCAACACATTTGCCGCCGGCAGAGGGATCAACTGCAAACCATCATGTGTCGAGCCGCCGAGATGCAATCGAATCGCATCGGCTTGCAGACTCCAGAGCACAGCATCAAGCGGCAGGTATTTATGAAAAAATATCCACAACGCTTCGATCACGATCACTACCATTACGAGTGCCCGTGCTTGTCGCTCTCCACGTCCTACCGAATCGTCCATTAATAATTAAAAATATATTACGAAGTATGAACTTCAAAAATACAGCGAAATATAACTCTATCTAGGAGAACCGATTAAATGGTATCTGTCATATCACCATCGGTATCTTTACTTGATGTTTCTTTGCCACCTCTTTTGCCGTTTCATATCCTGCATCTGAGTGTCGAATGATACCCATTGTCGGATCATAAGTCAAGCAGCGTTCGAGTCGAGCGGCGGCGGCATCTGTTCCATCGGCAACAATCACCATCCCGGCATGAATTGAATTCCCAATACCAACGCCACCGCCATGATGTAATGATACCCATGTTGCCCCACCGACGGCATTCAACGCAAAATTCAGAATAGGCCAATCGGCTATGGCATCTGAGCCATCGAGCATCGCTTCGGTCTCGCGATTGGGGCTCGCTACCGAGCCGCAATCAAGATGATCACGACCAATGACAATTGGTGCTTTTACTTTTCCTTCACGAACAAGCTGATTAAACAACAAGCCTGCTTTTGCACGATCGCCCATTCCAAGCCAACAAATACGAGCAGGCAATCCTTGAAATTGAATATGCTTTTGCGCAAGCGGAATCCAACGATGAAGTATTTCATCATCTGGAAAGAGTTTTAATAACTCCTGATCGGTCGTAAAAATATCTTCCGGGTCGCCACTGAGTGCCACCCATCTGAATGGACCTTTCCCTTCGCAAAATAACGGGCGTATATATTCGGGTACGAATCCTTTTATGTCAAAAGCATTTGCAACACCTTCATTTAGTGCTTCACCGCGAATATTATTTCCATAATCGAATGCTATACTCCCCCTCTCTTTGAGGATAAGCATTGCTCGCATATGAATAGCGATGGAAGCTTTTGAATGTTTAATATATTCAGAAGGGTTGTTCTTACGCAGCAAGTCTGCATCTTCTTTTGTATAGCCTGACGGATAATATCCGGTCAACGGATCGTGCGCACTTGTTTGATCAGTAAGAATATCCGGCAGCCAATTGCGTTCGATTAACTGCGGCAATACTTCTGCCGCATTGCCAAGCAATGCAACCGAAAGAGCAATTTTATTTACTTTTGCTTCTTCAATCCAGAGTATTGCTTCATTTATACTGGCAGTCCATTTATCGCAGTATCCTGTACGGATGCGCATATCAATCCGCTCTTGATCTATTTCGACACACAGTATAGCCGCACCTGCCATCTTTCCGGCAAGTGGCTGTGCACCGCCCATTCCACCAAGCCCAGCCGTTAGCACCGAACGACCACTAAGCGAACCACCAAAATGTTGGCGTCCGCATTCCATCAATGTCTCGTAAGTACCTTGCACAATACCTTGTGAACCGATGTATATCCAACTGCCGGCGGTCATTTGACCAAACATTGTCAAGCCTTTTGCTTCGAGCTTTCTGAATTCATCCCAATTTGCCCAAGCCGGTACTATCTGTGAATTCGATATTATCACACGCGGAGCATCCTCGTATGTTTTTAAAATGCCGACTGGCTTCCCCGAT
Source organism: Bacteroidota bacterium (assembly GCA_025363505.1). Lineage (GTDB taxonomy): Bacteria > Bacteroidota > Ignavibacteria > Palsa-1295 > Palsa-1295 > JAFDZW01. The sequence goes on along the minus strand of JANYDV010000237.1, from coordinate 3,140 downwards.
TGTACAAGCAGTGTCTCGTTTGATTCAAGGTTTTTTAAGGACTCTAAAATTGCTTCAAAACAGTCCCAATTACGTGCGGCTTTGCCCGAACCACCATAGACGACCAAGTCTTCCGGACGCTCGGCAACATCTGGGTCAAGATTATTTTGTATCATTCGATAGGCTGCCTCTTGAAGCCAACCTTTGCAAGTAAGTGTGTTACCTTGTGGTGAATGAATTACTCTGCTCATTACATCTACATCCTTGCTATACACTGTTACAAATCTCCGCCAATTGGGCGAAGTACTATTTCTTCAGTCATCATTCGTTGTGGTTGCGAGAGGACATCGACTACTACTTGAGCAATATCTTGGGGTTGCATCATCCGCTCGCGAAATTCATTGCGCTCTTTGTCACCCCACGCATCTGTTTCAGTCGCGCCCGGCATAACGGAAATAACTTTTATGCCTTTGCTTCGCACTTCCTCGCGAAGAGCATTCGTAAAGCCGAGTGCACCAAATTTACTCGCGCCATAAGCCACACCACCTGCAAAGGCTTTTGTGCTGGCGATCGAAAGCATCTGAATGATCGTGCCTTTGTGCTTACGAATCATTTCCGGCAATACGGCTTTCGCACAGAGAAAATTTCCGATCAGATTAGTGTTTATGACATTATCAAATATTTCGGTCGTGGTGTCTTCAATATTTTGATATGGCGATATACCGGCATTATTAATGAGGATATCAGGTCCTTCGCCAAAAATATGTACGATATTTTTTATCGCCCACTCGACATCTTTTTCATCAGTCACATCACAGGCAAGTGCTGTTGCTTGTCCACCACTTGCTCGAATTTCTTCAACAAGAGAGGTCAGTAACTCTTTGCGTCGAGCACTGAGAATAACGATACGCCCACTGGCGGCTATGTTGTTTGCACAAGCCCGCCCAATGCCACTTGAAGCTCCGGTAATCCATACAAGTTCTGGTTCCATAGTACAACACTACGAAAGAATAAAAAAAAACGTGCCCTATCTTTCGACAGGGCACGTTCCTCATTATGAACACTAATACAGTATTATTTCGAGAGTACCAAATATCTTGAAAGTCTCACACCGTTCGATTCAAGCGTATAAATGTATGTTCCGCTTGCGAGGTTTGATGCATCGAAGTTTACAAAGTGCATTCCGGCAGAAATTCTGCCTGAAATAATTTCTCTGACTTGATGCCCCGTAAGATCGCTAACGGTTACTTTAACAAGTGCTTCGGTTGGTACGGTGAAGTTGAAACTCGTCGCGCCAACAGTCGGGTTCGGATAGTTTTGCTCAAGCGAGAAGCCATCCTGCTCTGTCTTTTGGCTGACACTTGCTGTACCGGTCTGCTGTGTGACATTGATCGAGAGCGGTGTCTCTGTGCAAGGTCCCGCATTCGGGAACGTGATCTGAGCCGCATATAAACTATTGACATCTGTCGGATCATAGTGGAAAGTCACCTGTGCGTTACCACCGGCAGGTACTATAGGGGTTGTACCTGTATATGAGTACACGCCTGTTGGTGTAATATTTGGCACACCGGGATTCCAATCAATGTTGCCCGAGTTTGTCAAGGTCACAACAAACCTACCATGACCGCCCGCATTTGTTGCCGGCACTGTTGGTACATCCGATGTAAGTCTTGCACAAGCACCAACACCATTAAGCACAACAGACATATCAGCAAGATTTGAAGAGCTGATGGTCAGTGTTGATATTTCTGCTCCGATAGTTGTCGGGCTGAATTTCACACAGAACGTCGCAGTCATACCCGGTTGGATACCACTGACAATCTGAGGTGTAACAGTATATGAAGATGATGCCCCTAATTGAGCAGTATAGTTTGCGACGACATCGCCGCAATTTGCAACAGTCACGCACATCGTCGAGTCAGTATTTTTAATAACCTTTTGATCAGTAAAAAGTGCATTTGGTGCTGCGTTAGCACAAACCAACTGACCAAATACTGCTAAAGGCAATTGTGTCGTCAACGTTTTGTCATTCGACTTTGCATTGACAGTAAGCGTACCCTGGCGAAGACCACGAGCAGTCGGCTTTTCACAGACCGTAACAGCCGCTTTGTTCTTTGCCTTGATCGTGAATGGAACACTCACGCCGCTATAAGTAAATTCCGAAGCATTTGCCCCGCTCAGATTTAATGAGTTAACCAGTAGATCTGCAGTACCATTATTGAAGATAGTATCAACACGACAAATTTGTGTGCCGATAATTGTCGAGTCAAGTCCGCCGGTATTGCTGGAGACAATAAAGAGCGAACCATACGGCACACCCGTGCCGGTCATATTCACTTCCAACGAACTGGTATCGCGACGAACACCTTCAAATGTTTTCGGAATATTAGTGATAAAAGTAAGACGCGCAGAACGTGTGCCTGCTTGTCTCGGCTTAAAACAAATATTAATATCACGAGTTTTATCCGGAGGAATAGCAGTCAGTTCGGACGGTATCAGCGAGAACTTAAAGTCGCCTTCGCCACTGCTGACAACCTGATTGAGAATCTTCAACGTATCGCTGCCCGGATTGTAGATCGTCAGTGTTTTGCAAGAGCTATCACCGATAGCAACTGAGTCATAACGAAGCAATGCAGAAGGTCTGGCAACGATTCTCGGCAAGACACCGATTCCTTTGAGATCAATCACTTGAGTACCATTAGTAGCGTTACTCAAAATATTCAACTTCGCAGAATGAATGCCTTCCATCGTAGGTTTAAATTTTACTTTGATGGTATCATAGAGATTAACACCAATCGCGCTTGATGGCAAGCTTGAAATAAAATATTCACCCGGATAATCACCATTGATAAATGTACTTGGGCTGATAGTAAGAGGTGCATTGCCTATATTATGTACTAACACCTTTTGTTCAAGCGTATCGCCAAGTTTCACAAATGCTTGACTAAAAAGTTTCGTAGCACTATTATGCAATCCAAGTCCGGCTACTTCAATCAATGGAGCAATACCTGTCCCATTGAGATCAACCGTTACAAGTGGATTATTATCAGAGGAATTCGCAACCTGCAACTTTGCATTTCGGTTGCCCAAATTCATAGGACGGAATGCGACACAAACGTCAACACTACCATAAGCCGGAATAACAGTTGGCAGTCCGCCGG
>JANYDV010000232.1 GCA_025363505.1 Bacteroidota bacterium | reverse complement strand
ATAAAAAACCCCATATTAAAGAAAATTTTTGTGCATTTGGTATTGGTGACTGTGGTTCTACTCAAACTACAAATGTGAGTGTTGTTAATGACACTATAAATAAAAATATTTTAAATATAATAAATCAAACATCAAACGATTCAAGTGCAAGCTGTTTAATTGATCAAAAAATACAGCTTGATATAGGGAACATTGATCTAGGTGGTTGTCAATTTGATGTTAATCAAACTGCAAATATTAGAACTTGTAATATGGATGCAATATTTATGAATGAAGGTAAAAATGATCTTTCAACTATAGCAAAAACTGCTATAGAACAGGCGGCATCTTCTGGGCAAAAAAGTGTTCAAGATTTTTTGTCTACTGCCAAATCAGATCAAAACACAAATATTAATATGGCTACTCATATTCAAAATATCGTTGAAAAAAATTTAACAACTGAAATTAAAAATAAATGTTTATTAGAAGCAAAGATATCTCAAGATCAAAAAGTAAAAATTGGTAATATAAAAAGCTCTTGTAAAAATGCAGATGATCAAGCGCAATTTAATACAATTGCACTTTCTTTTATACAGAATGCCCAAACTAATGCATTGGCATCATGTGTCGCAAATAATATTTCTTCTATTGTTTCCAAAGATGAAGCAATTGTAGCTGTAACTCAAGATGTTAAAACTACACAAGATTCCACACAAAAGGGTTTAGGTGATCTTATTACAGGTGTAATAAATAGTATTACAGATTATCTTAAAAATATAAATATGTCTGTTGTTATCGTTATTGTTGCAATCATTTTAGGAGCTATATTTGTTCTCCCTATGTTAATTAAAGCATTCAAAGGGAATCCACAATTAGCTCAACAAATGATGGCTAGAAGAGGTATGAATCAACAATATGGAGCACCACGTCCAATGATGCCTAATGGAGCACCACGTCCAATGATGCCCAATGGAGCACCATTACAATATAATGCGCCATTACAATATGGAGCACCAACTATGTCACCTCCACGTTAGAATAAAGATAGATCATAAAATATTGAAATTTTATATATTTATACTGTGATAATATATCATAGCATAAATAACTAATATACTTGTTTAAATATGCAGCTTGCATATAAAAAAGAAGCGATGACACTTTATCAAACTATAAAATCATCAAACATATATACCTATCTTAAATCTTTATATAATAAGATAACTAATGATAACACAGTGCAATTATTAAAGAGGGGTATTTCTGATAATTTATTAAAAATTATTAATAATAGTTCTAAAATATTGAAATGTATATTAGGATTATTATTATTTAATAATATTTATAAATATGGAATTTACAACACTATTAAATCCATAAAATGTACTTTTATTGAAATATTATTTATCAGCGCTCCTTATTTTTTCATGTATGTTATATACAAAATATTAAATACAACAATATTTCCTATTAATATAATATTAATTGCGGTGATATATTATGTCTCTACCAAATTTTATCTACGAAATGATATTTTCCAAAGAATTGGTAATAAATTTCATGATTATGCAACTGTCGGATTTAATTCATTCCAAATTGATAATATTAATGAACATGTGGAGCCAAATAGTTCGGCGATATCGAAGGTGCGATCTCGGCGCTCGAGCGCCTTCTGCTGATCGACGCCGAGCAGCCCGAGGTCAAGCTCGAGCTCGGCGTTCTCTACTACCGCCTCGGTTCGACCGAGGTGGCACGCACTTACCTCCAGGACGTGAGTTCGTCCAAAGAGGCGTCCAACGAGTCCAAGGAACGCGCGAATACTTTCCTCAAGGAAATGAAGCAGCCATGAAATTCTCCTTTACCCGCCTTCTGCTCTCGACCACCGCCCTTGTCGCCCTGGCCGGCGGCGATGTGTACGCGAAGGTCGGCATTGCCTCCGTCGTCGAAGGCGAGCCCATCGGCAAGTCCCAGGCGGGCACCGAGCGCACGCTCCGCGTCGGCGTCGACATGGAGGCCGACGAGAAGGTCACGACGAAGGAAAACGATCGTGCCCATCTGGTCTTCCTCGACGGCACATCCCTCACGATCGGCCCCAACAGCTCGCTGGTGATCGACAAGTACGTCTACGATCCCGAGAAGAAGACCGGCGAGATGGCCCTCACCGTGTCGAAGGGCACGCTGCGTTTCGTGGGCGGCGTGATCAGCAAGAAGTCGGAAGTGAAAGTCACGACGCCGTCGGCGAGCATGGGCATCCGCGGCGGCATCTTCACCGTGGCGGTCGGCGCCAATGGCGCGACGCAGGCCAACTTCCTGTACGGCGCACGTTTCTCGATCACGAGCGGCGGCGTGACGCAGACGACGACCACTCCCAATACGCAGACGACGATCACCCCCGGCGCACCGCCGCCGCCGATGACCACGATGCCGCCCGGCTCTTTCAGCACCCAGGTCGCCTCGTTCCAGACGCCTCCGGGCTTCCAGGGCGGCAACAACGGCCCCGGCAACACGCCTGGTGGCCAGCAGACCGGTGGACAGCAGGTCGGCGGCAATCCGCAAGGTGGTGGCGGCAACGCCGGCGGCGCACCGCGCAACGCGGCGGGCCGCTCGGCGG
>JANYDV010000206.1 GCA_025363505.1 Bacteroidota bacterium | reverse complement strand
CCATAAATCATCTCGCTTCCGAAACTACCACACGACCCGACGATGTGCTTTCTTGCAACACCCCCACTTCGTTTGCACGAAGCTGGTGATGAACCCTCAGTGCAAGAATGAACTGTGTCATCAATACTGCTGCACCGTTTACAACGTGCAGCGAAGTCCAGTTCGGTTCTTTTGCCGACCAGATTGTTATCGCACCAAGTGTGATCTGCACCAACACTAATAACATACCCATCAGCGCAGGTGTGCGAAATGATTTTTCGCTCTTGTAATTTCTCAGCGATTTGATATTCAGGGTAAAGATTAATACAGCAACAATAATAGCCCACCAACGATGGGCGAAATTCAGAATCACCCCCAACGACGTAAAACTTGGCAACAAATTTCCATTGGCAAATGGATACGTTGGTATGGCAAGCCCCGCTTCTTCGTGACGCATTACTGCGCCGAGAATCAATTGTAAAAAGATTGCGGCGACTGTCCATTTCGAAAACAATCTGAGTGATGTGCCCTGCTCTGTCTGAGTTTTGGGATGATCATTCCACTTCCGAGAAGTAACCAGAGCGATTGCAGTGGCAAGACAAAGTGTCGTTTGGGCAAGTGCAGCGTGCGAGGTTGAGATCCAAGTCGGCAACAGAAAAATAACCGTCAAACCACCAAGCACACCCTGTGCGATAACTGCACCTAATGCCCACCAACCAAGGCGTTTGACCCAACGACGATCTTCTTTGAATTGGAGTGTGAATGCTTGAACTAATATCAAAAAGCCGACGAACGAGGCAACCAAGCGGTGCGAATGCTCATAAAAAATATTCGCGCGCCACATATCAATGGGAAAAGTAAACATAAACTGACCGTAGGTATTGGGCCAATCAGGTACTGACAAACCCGCTTCATGGCTCTTGACGAGCGCACCAATAAAGATGAGAAATAACGTGCAACAGGCAGTGAACACTGCGAAGAGATGTATAAAGCGGCTGCGAGTATGTTGGGTTGTCTCCGATTTCATCACGATATGCCCTAAGCTACATACAACACGACGCCGACCTATTTTATTCAAGAAATAACGAAATTACTTCCTCGAAAACTATACTGCAACGAGAACCCGTTAATGTCTAACTAAGAGTTTTTGTGAAAATTTAGAGTTTTTGCTTGAAAGAGTTATTTCATACATCCCTTCTGGGATGTCACTTACAAGCAGAGGAAAGGACTGCTCTCTTTCATTCACGGTAAGTACTTTACTCGATATTTTCCTGCCAAGTATATCATATACTTCAAGGACAAATGCATTGTCCATCATTCCACCAACAAAAATATTCGTCTTCGTACTCGCAGGGTTTGGATACACTGAAAAGCCGTTTGTAGGAATGAGACTTTTGCCTTCTACACTCGTAATATGAACAGGTATTTGTTTTGAACCGTATAATATCCACAGACTTGTGCTATTGCGGTGCAGTGAGTCACCACCTTGATTATTTACTTGATACAAGATGTCTTGAAGATTATCACCATCTGCATCTATCAAGACAGGTCCTGATGCGGCATATCCTGGGTTTTGTTCAATAGAAATATCTATTTTATTGTCTATAGCATTGCCCATAACATAATAGTATTCACGACCTGAATATCTATCATTTCCGCGTATCCTCAGGACGGGATTTCCCGTTCCTGTCATATCTCCACAATTAAAAATAGAATACGCATACCCAAAACCATTCGCTGATGGTGGACGTATCTGAAAATCTGGACTGTCAATTAACAGACGCTTCGAGCCAAATGTACTTCCACCTTGAAAGAAGAACCAATAATCATTTCGATCATCATCGGTCGTAAATCGTGCAACAAAATCATCAGAATGATCCCAATTAGGCTTGGGCAATACACGCATCGCAAAGTGAGAATACCGTGAAGCAACTGAAGCCACAAAAGCAGGATTTTGTCGCTTAGTCATTACAGAATCAAATCTTATAGCATGCACAAATGAATCCAATGAAAAGGGGATGTTATTTTGATAGTATAAAATGTTTCCTCTCCCATCATCAGCAAGCCACCCTTCACGCCCAATTCCATTGAAATTTCCTTTGCAACCATAACGCCGGTTAAAATACTGAGTACCTGAAGAATTTAATTCTGCATAGGTACTAAAATAGGAAGTAAGATCATTATACACAATTGGATTGGTTGAACTAGAAAGGCTTTTACCTTTGAAAAGGATGGCAAACATTGAGTCTATTCCATTGACTTCCAAAAGATCACCTAGGATTACTATATCATCAAGTGAATCATCAGTCATTTTCGTAACATAAGGATTCATATCGGTTTGGAAATTAAATCCGCCACCTTCTGATTCATTATATGAACTGCCGTGGACAGTTGATC
>JANYDV010000093.1 GCA_025363505.1 Bacteroidota bacterium | reverse complement strand
GGGCAACACGGTCCGAATAACGATAGCACCTTCATCAAGCTCCGGCAAAAACTCGGTGCCGAGCTTTGTACCGAGGAATGTCGCTACTGCGACAATGGCAATCGTCGCACCGATGACGATAGCGCGATTATCAATTAGTATGACGGTGAGTTTTTTATACGTGCGTTGGAGCCAATCGAAAATGGGATTGCGCCACTCGGTTACTTTTCCTGATCTGAAAAAATATGTTGCAAGCACAGGCACAACCGTTAGCGCAAGAAGCAATGATCCTGCAATGGCGAAGCTCAGTGTATATGCCATCGGGGAAAATAATTTTCCTTCAACACGCTTGAGTGTAAACAGCGGTAAATAGGCAAGTATAATAATAACGACCGAAAAGAAAATCTGCTTGTCAACATCTTGCGTTGCTTCGATGATGAGACGCAGTGTACCTTTATCATTTTTTTCTTGCTCGGATGAATGCACTACTCGGCGCATTATTGCTTCTATCATAATAACCGAGCCATCAACAATGATACCAAAATCAATTGCTCCAAGTGAAAGAAGATTTGCCGGAATGCCTGTAACCTTCATCACGATAAATGCCCATAATAACGAAAGGGGAATCGTGATTGCAGCAATTAGCGCTGCGCGAGCATTACCCAAAAAGAATAGCAAGACGATCAAAACGATCGTTACACCTTCGATAAGAGTATGACTGACGGTGTGGAGTGTATTATCAACCAAGTCACCTCTGTCATATAACTCGGTGATATGCACGCCTTCGGGCAATGCAGCTTTTACTTCTTCGAGTTTTTCTTTCAGGCTTTCTAATACTTCGGAAGGGTTCTCGCCTCGTCGCATCAGAACAATACCTTGTACGCCATTGTCTTGATCTACTTTATGCGTGTTATCACTATAACCCAGCACACCACTTGGCGGAAGTGCCGTAATCTCGATGGTACCAATGTCTTTTATATAGACAGGTGTGCCGGTTGAAGAATTATTTAGTAACACAATAGACGAAATGTCTTCTTGCGATTGTATTCGTCCAATACCGCGTATCGCAAGACCTTGGTTGCCGCGTTGAATAATATTGCCGCCTGCATTTGAGTTGTTTGCTTGAATAGCATTTTGCACCGACGAAACCGTCAAGCCATATTTGCGAAGTTTGATCGGATCAACAATGACACTATATTGCTTAACGAGCCCGCCGAAATTTGTTATATCGGCAATGCCCTTTGCTTGTAGTAATTTGGGGACGACAACCCAGTCTTGTATCGTCCGCAAATCCATCGCTGAAAATTGTGGACCACCTTCAATGGCATACCGATAGACCTCGCCGACAGGTGTCGAAAGCGGTGCAAGTTCGGGAGCCAATCCATCGGGTATTTCGGCATCACGAAGTTTTTCGACTACTTGCTGGCGTGCAAAGTAATCATCAGTACCTTCATCAAATGTTAAACGAACAATCGAGAGGCCGAATATTGTGCGAGAGCGCCTATTGACTACCCGTGGCACGGCATTCAAGGCGCGTTCAATTGGAATGGTCACCTGTTCTTCGACCTCAGCTGCAGCTTTACCCGAGTACTTGGTAATCACATCAACCTCGGTATCTGCAACATCAGGGTATGCTTCAATCTTAAGTGTTAGATACGATGCAATACCTCCGACAATTATGAGCAAGCCAAGCAGCAGTGTAAGCACTCGCTGGCGCATAGCAAAATGTACAAGTTTGCGGATCATGGTTTTTCTTTCTGAATAATTATGAACCGAAACTCAGACCTTTGAGCAACAGCGAACCTCTGCCGACTACCCGTTCCCCGCGATCTATACCCGAAAGGACGATAAACCAATCGCCGCTTTGGCTTCCAAGATTTATTTCACGACGTTCATAGGTTCGCGGTGCTCGTTGAACGAATACATACGATTTGCCTTGAACAGCAATTACTGAAGAAGCCGGAATCACAAATTTTGTGGCTATATCTTTTCCGAAAGAAACTTTCGCAAACATCCCGGGGCGAAGAATATGTTTTGCATCGAAAATATTTACTCGGACATTAAATGTGCGAGTTTGGGGGTCGAGCGTCTTGCCAATGTCAATAACTTTTCCGTGAAGTATTTCTCCTTTATAGGCATCAAATTCTATTTGTGCGTCTTCGCCCTTTTGAACGGTCCAAATGCCGGACTCGGGGACGTTTACTATCATCAATGAAGAATTTGAATGCAAGTTTTGCAAGTCATTCGGTTCGAGTCCGCTCAAAAGTAATCGCGATTGAAACCCTGTGAGGGCAACTTGAATAGTTCGTAAATCACCTTCGGCTTGAATCACTTCTTTGCCTGCGATTGCATTATGTGAATACAGGTCTTTCAGACGTTCAAGCTCGCGTTTTGATCTTGCTTCGTCATTGAGTGATTTGGTATAATCGGTATAGAGTTGAGTAAGATCCATACTTTCAAATACCGGTATCACAAAGGAGCCGCCTTGAATAGTGGTGGTGCTAAAAACAATTCGTGCGGGCGATGTCGTCGTCACCGAGACGTCTCGTATTTGTGCACTATCAATTTCAAGAATACTTTGTGAAGAATCTTTCTCGCTAAAACGGATCAGTGAACCGTTTGAATTAATAACAGGCGCTTGACCTTTTTTTAGTGTTGCGGTATCAGAACCGACGACCATTTTCGGGGCATCAGTTGAAGTACAAGCGACCAAAAACGAAACTGTCGAGACGAATAAAAAAAGTTTGATATTATAAAACATAGAACATATCCTTTCCGATAATGTAGTCGAGTGTTATGAGGCTTTTTGCGTATGCGCCGAGCGCATCGACATAGAGTTGGCGTATCTCGTTTTCGGTACGAGCTGCGTCGAGGTAATCAATAAGTGATGTGCCGCCGTGACGATAAGAGTATTCAACCGATTCGCGAACTTGCTGTGATTTGGATAAAATATTTTTCTCCAATCGCAGAAGAGCTTCGCGCTTGGTTAGGACATCGGTTACTGCCGATTCCAGATCGGCACGCAGTTGTATCTTCGCCGCAGTCGTTTGTGCCTGTGCTTCCAATCTATTGGCTTCGGCTCTTGCAATATCACCTTGATGACGATCAAAGATCGGCAACGGAAAATTAAAGCTTGCGCCGTAGAATGTTACCGATTGCTGACGCAGGACATCGAGGGAAACGGTCAAGTCAAGAGCCGACAGAGAATTTGCAACCGCAACTTGTGCCGACGCGGCATCTTCAGAGCGTTTCAGCACCTGAATGTCAGTACGAACTTGCTCGGCAATTTCGACAAGGCTATCAAGTGATGGTATCGGCTTATCAATTAATGCCGAGACTTTTAAGAGTGCTGTCGTTTCAGGAAGTAATTGATCCGCTCTAAACGAAGCCCTTCTTCCTAAGCGGGCAAGAAGAGCAGTCGAAGCAATTTTGTATGATTGCTGAGCAGCCAACACATCAAGCGAAAACTTTTCGCGCTCGACTTCACTCCGAGCCAAATCTACCTTCGCAATATCTTTCCCTGTTACCCTAACCCGATTGAGTTCGACTAATGAATCAAGTAAGCCAAGATTCTCAAAAGAGACGTTCGATTTAATAAAGGCATCAGCAAGATCAATGTATGCATTTTTTACTACATAGATTGTTTGCCGAACAGCGTCATTATATTTTAGATCGGTGACATCTT
>JANYDV010000137.1 GCA_025363505.1 Bacteroidota bacterium | reverse complement strand
CGACGCAAGTGGTGCCGTCGGGTGAAAATTGGAATAACAACCCCATCATCGCTGCACGAAATTCATTTGCGCTTGCGGCAAAGATTGCCATCGAAATCATCTTTTTCAGATCACTTGCCTTCGCGGTAATCGAGCCTTCCGGTTTGAACTCCTGGCGCATATCCGGCAACTCGGTATCGGCGAACGTACCCATTGTATAATTACCCTGGGCACTCTGGAGTTGAAGTCGTTTGGTGGTTTTGTCAAGGGTTGCATTAAGATCGCCGTCAGGTAATGAGCGGATAATCTCGGAGAGCCGTTTCGCATTGGCGGCAAGCATACCATCGGTCTTCGCGGCTACTTCGATTGATGCACGCACCGATATTTCCAGATCGGTAGCCATCAAGGTCAGCTTCTTTGCCTTGAGCTCAAGTTGAATGTTCTCAAGCTGTTGCAGTGTAGAGCGTGAGGGTACAACAGCAGTAACTGTTGGTAAAATACGCTGAAGATCGCTGATATTCGCTGAAAATTTCATTGTCGCCTTATCTATGTGAGGGGTAAAATCAGAATGCAAATCTACACATATTTTGGGTTGGGTTACCCTATATTCGCAATATTGTGGACAGCCGGAGCAATCAACATTTTATTCACTTATTATCAACGCAACACAATCAATTTTTTGGTTTCGCTCAGATTGCCTATTGAAAAGCGAATATAGTAAACACCCGAAAGTAATTCTTTGGTCTCTAACGATAAAAGATTCGATCCTGCTTGAAGCGAAATTTGCTTTGATGAGATTTGTGATTTACCATTCCCGTCCACTACCTCGATTGACGCACTTGTCTGAGTCGATGATTGAATGCGAATAGGGGTTGATTCCCTGCAAGGGTTTGTCAGAATATCTACTGATAGCTTTTCAGTAGTCGATGCACTTCGGGTTTCATTTAAATATCCGTATGAAAAATCATCAAGATAGAATTGAGAGCCCGCATTAACCGTCGAGGAATTGTTGGCTCCGACGATAGTGACTAAAATAATACTGCTATCAGGAGTTGATGAAATGGGATAATAGATCGGCACATTAAACTCCGTCCATTCCGTTGCTGATCCCAATAATAACGTACCGCTACCGACAGCAGTATCGCCGTGGGATGCCGTGATCGACACTTGGAATTGATCACCTTTAGCTGAAGTAAACTTATACCATCCTTTGAGTGAGGTATAAGCTTTATCCATATAAAAACCACGATGCGAAGTTGTCGATGAACTCAAGACAGGTGTAAAACCAACATAAAAAATCGTTGCCACATAGCCATTGAGACATTGCGCACCACTATGACCATTCGGCGACGCTTTAACATTCTCAAGAGTCGGAGGGCTATTCGAGGTCTGCCAATGCGTCGGATTTCCATCTGTCCATTCCTCAAAACCGCCATTGAGTATCTGTGCCTGCACGGGGAGGGCAAGAACAAGAAGCAGGAGAATATACACTTTTTTCATTTTGTATCAGAGTGTTAATCGCGACAACACATCGACATGAATTTCTTTGGCAAGCGAGAAGAGCACTGACTCCTTAAATGAATCGGTTATTAACTGCACGCCAATCGGCAAGCCATTTCTATCTAACCCCACCGGGATACTCGCCGCCGGAGAGCCTGAGATGTTAGCACTGACGGTATAAATATCGTTGAGATACATCGAGAGCGGGTCGCTAAGTTTCTCCCCGAGTTTGAACGCCGTAGTCGGAGTTGTGGGTGTCAAAAGCGCATCGACCGATTTGAATACTGTAGTAAAATCCTGTTTGATCAAGCGGCGCACTTTCTGTGCACGTGTATAATACGCATCATAATAACCGCTCGAGAGAACATAAGTGCCGAGCATAATTCTGCGCTTAACTTCTTGCCCAAAGCCTTCACTACGCGAATGCACATACGTCTCGGCGAGTGAATGGGCACCGGGTGTTCGATAACCGTAGCGAATGCCATCAAAGCGTGCAAGATTGCTCGAGGCTTCTGCTGTTGTCAATATATAATAGACAGCAATCGAATATTTCGTGTGTGGCATCGAGACCGGAACAAGTATGCAACCGGCAGCAACTAATTTTGCTTTTACTGTTTCGATCGCTTCTCGTATATCAGGTTCTATCCCCTCCCCGAAATATTCTTCGGCAAGACCGATACGAAGTCCTTTTACATTACCTGAAAGCGACAAAGAATATTCATCCACGGGCACATCAGCACTGGTGGCATCACGTTCATCTTTACCGGACATTACTTCGAGTGATCGAGCGGCTGACTCAAGGGTGCGAGAAAATGTACCGACAGTGTCAAAGCTTGAAGCAAAAGCCGTTAAACCATATCTCGATATACGTCCGTATGTTGGCTTAAACCCAATGGTACCGGTGAATGCCGCCGGTTGTCTGATTGAACCTCCGGTGTCGGTCCCGAGAGCCATATCGCAAGAACCTATAGCTGTTGCCACAGCACTACCACCCGATGATCCTCCGGGTACGCGAGAAATATCCCAAGGATTGCGAACAGCACCAAAAGCTGAGTTCTCATTTGAAGAACCCATTGCGAACTCGTCCATATTAGTCTTGCCGACAACAAGTGCCCCAGCACTAATCAATCGCTCAACACAAGTGGCATCATAGAGTGAAGTAAAATTTTCTAATATTTTCGAACCACAGGTTAAGCGTTCTCCTTTGAGGGCAAGGACGTCCTTAACCGCAATACGCATTCCATCTAACTTGCCCGTTTGAATGGTATGTGGTGGGACATCAAATACTTTGAGAAAGCAATTGAGGGATGTATTGAGTTCTTGAAGTCGTTGGCTCGTCATTCGATATTACTCTTATATGCAAATACTATAAAACAACAGCAGAGACCCATACCCCGTTCTCGCAAGAATTGAATATAATGCTCTTACCTTACTTTCCTATTTTTATAGAGTCCGGCGCTGTCAGTGGTGTTAGTGGCGGTACGGTCGGGACCGGCGAATACTTTGCTATGTAGTCAGCATATTTGAATGCAGCTATCTTTTGGACGATCTGATTTTGGATTGCTTTATATCCCGCAACTCCGCCGTGCATATTTTGCATCGTAATAAAATAGGATGCTAACTGTCCATCTTGTGTCGAAAC
>JANYDV010000129.1 GCA_025363505.1 Bacteroidota bacterium | reverse complement strand
AGTTCGGCAAGGGGCTGTGTTGTTTGAAACTTCTATCTACGCTTGTAATTATATTAAAAAATCAACTCTTCATCTAATCCTCCCCTCCACCAGCTTATTTATGAGTTGTATGGGCTGAGGGAGGAGGAGATAAAGGTGGTGGAGGGACAATGAAACTGTTAAGATGAAGAGTTGATTTTTTAGAGAATTACGAGTGTAGGTAGAAGTTTAAAAACAACACAGCCCCTTGCCGAACTATCGGAAAGGGGCTGTTGGATGAAACGGGTTTGCTTAATATACTTCGAGGTAGCGGTCGAGCTCCCATTGGGTGACGCTCATTCTGTATGAGTCCCACTCAGCGGTTTTTGCTTCGATGAATTTCTCGACGCAGAACTCGCCCAGCGCTTCGCGAATAACTTTGTCCGCCTTGAGTTCGTCAAGTGCTTCCATCAAGTTCTTGGCAACAGTGGTGATGCCACGTGCGGCAGCAGTCTCGTCAGTAAATTCAAAGATGTTTTCTTCAACCGGGGCAGGGGGTTTGATTTTCTTTTCGATACCTTCAAGACCCGAAGCAAGCATAATTGCAAATGACAAGTACGGATTTGCCGTAGGATCGGGGCAACGAAGCTCAGCACGAACAGCCTTCTCACGTCCTGCGGTGATGCGAGGAATACGAATGAGGGCAGAACGGTTGCGCTGACCCCATGCGACATAGACCGGTGCTTCATAACCAACGACCAAACGCTTGTATGAATTGACGGTCGGGTTCAAGATCGCATTCATCGCACGAATATGCTTGAGCTGTCCGCCGATATAATATTTTGCAATATCGGAGAGTTGGTAAGTCCCTTTCGGATCGTGGAACAAGTTCTTTTTGCCGTCCATCGAAAAGAGCGATTGGTGGACGTGCATACCTGAGCCATTAATGCCGCCAATAGGCTTTGGCATAAATGTGCAATGCAAACCGTGTTGTGCGGCGATCGACTTCAAAGTATATTTCATCATCATCACGATGTCGGCGCAACGAAGCGCACCATCGTATTTGAAATCGATTTCATGTTGCCCGATAGCCACTTCGTGATGAAGAGCTTCGACATCAATGCCAAGTTCGTGCAGAGCAAAGGTCATTTCTTTGCGGATTTCGGTGCCGAGATCACTTGCTTGATCAAAATATCCGGCAGTGTCGTGTGGTAAGGTATGCAGTGTACCATCATCACCTTTTTTGAATAAGAAGAATTCTAATTCAGGACCGGTATTAAATACATAGCCCATCTTCGTAGCGCGAGCCAACTGACGTTTCAAGATACCACGTGGGTCACCGGCAAATGGCGAACCATCGGGCATATAGACATCAGCAATAATGAGTGCGGTTACGGCACGTGTGCCTCGACTCCAGGGAATCACTTTAAATGTATCGAGGTCGAGCTTGAGATACATATCTGATTCGGAGATACGAGCGAAACCTTCGATCGACGAGCCATCGAACCAGACGTTGAGATCAATTGCGTCGGAAAGTTTCGAGATCGGAATCGTAATGCCCTTCATTACACCGAGAATATCGGTAAAAAGGACATTAATAAATTCCACTTTATTCTGTTTTGCGAGAGTCAGTACTTGGGGTTTTGTCATAACTGAATATAGTTGATTGTAAATAAAAAATTATTTTTGTCGCCGAAGTTCTATTAACAATTCTTCGATCGGCAATGCCGTATCTTCTTTCGGTGTCGAAAGTACAATGTTCGTTCTCGTTTGTTTGACACCTTTCCATGATTGAATTTCGGAAAGAAGGTGTTCAAGAGTCGAAGTATTCCAGGTGCGAATCTTCAGCAGATGCGAGCCATCTCCGGTGATGGCATGAACTTCTAAAATTTCGGGGTGCTTAGCGGCAGCTTCGAGAAATGCTGGATAGAGCGTGCTTGATTCGACGGTAACGTAAATAAAAGCTGCAACATCCAGCCCGATTCGTTTCGGGTCGAGTACGGTGTAATAGCCTTTGATGATTCCGCGTTCTTCTTCGAGCTTTCTGAGTCGTTCACTGATAGCGGGCAATGACAAGCCAATTGCTTCGGCAAGCTCGTTGCGCTTGGTTCTGCCGTATTTTTGCAGACGCACCAGCAGGTCGAGATCAATCTCGTCAAGCCCCAAATGAGCGGGGGCAGGAGTCGGACGTTCACGTTTCTTCTGCTGAGCCATTGAATGATAATATCTTTTTGACGTTGGTTATATAACGTATTGCAAATATACGACAATAATTATTAAAGTTTATAAAACCTTTTACTTTACTTTCTAAAGTCTATGTTGATAGATCTTCGTTCTGATACAGTAACCAAACCTTCAATGGCTATGCGCCAAGCAATGGCAATGGCTGAGGTCGGAGATGACGTTTTCGACGAAGATCCTTCAATAATTGCCTTACAAGAAGCTGCTGCGGCATTACTTGGCAAAGAATCAGCGCTCTATTGCCCAACCGGTTGTATGACCAACCAACTCGCGATTAA
The DNA here is from genome assembly GCA_025363505.1 of Bacteroidota bacterium. GTDB lineage: Bacteria > Bacteroidota > Ignavibacteria > Palsa-1295 > Palsa-1295 > JAFDZW01. The sequence goes on along the minus strand of JANYDV010000129.1, from coordinate 283 downwards.
TGTTCTCACGACCGAAGGGGACGAAGTAATTCTCGAAGCTGACTCGCATATTTTTAATTATGAAACCACTGCTGCAAGCATTCTTTCTCGAGTGCAACTCAATCCCGTCAAAGCTCAGAAGCATGGGCTACTGACGGTTGATGATGTTCGCACAGCGATTCGGGAGAAGGCATACTATATGCCCGTTTCGCGAGTATTGGCAATAGAGAATACTCATAATCGCGCCGGTGGGACAATCTATCCGATCGAACGGATCAAAGAACTTTCCGCTCTTGCGCGAGAG
>JANYDV010000112.1 GCA_025363505.1 Bacteroidota bacterium | reverse complement strand
CTGGCATGTCCTCCATCGCCCAGGTCGGCGCGGTGTCCGTCACCACCATCCGGCCACAGCTCTTCTGTGCAGGCTTGCCCTTGATCATGCTTCCGCTGGAACCGCCGCAGATCAATACCTCGGCAATCTGGAACCCATTCTCGTACGAAAGCGGGAGGAGCGTCATGGATCCCGCTGCTGGGTAGCACACTTTTTGTCGAGGTCGTAAAAATATCATGCGTATCATACTCAACATTAATCGCACCGGCGGTCGCAAGATCAGGCTTGAGCAGCGTCACGGTTCCGCCATTGACATCAATGCGATAATCTTCGCCTTCAACTAATGCTCGTCCGGCGGCGGTAACACGCACACTACCCTCGACGATATTAAAGGCGTTCAGATTAATCACCGTTGATGTACCACCGGCATATTTGACATTGATCGAAATCTGAGAGTTTTTTGCTGACTGATAATTCGATGCCGTAAAATACTGCGGCGGTTGAACGTAAATATCAGGGAAATAAAAAGTAGAGTCCGGTCTATACTTATTATTTTTGCGACGCTGGGCATTGTGATACTGAATAATTCGATTTCCGAATGGCTGAAGATATGGGAAGATTAACGTCCCGGTTCTCGAATCGAGCAAGGGCGATACTGCCCCGTTGGCAACAACATCAAATAGTCCATCGGGTTGAACTGCCAATGTAGAATTATCATAACGATCTAAACCGGTGACCGTGATAATTTTCTCCACTCCCGAAGCGGCACGTACATATTCATAGACAGCTCCATCAGGAAACGTGTACGCTATCTTGACACTAAAATTCTTTTGGTCGATATTTGTCGCACCAACATAATACGCATTCTTTAATAAATTATTCCAGGATGGTTTATCAGCGACGTTATTATAAAGATTACGCGGCTTTAATAATTTTAGAACGATAGAGGTGTCTTGCCCGCTTCCTACACGCTCACCATATTGCAATACACCGCTCGAAGTATTGACCAAATAACTAACGGCAATAAAATCATAGTCCGATGGCTCTTGATACAATGTAATAACTCCCGTGACCGGGTTTACGCTATACTGCGAGGTGTCCATCTTCTCGACGTACCCCGACTCAAAGAGTTTTCTGTCTGCCTGAATTGTTTTCGCGCTCGGTGGATACAAACTTCCGGCAGGAATACCCTGGAGAAAATATGACACATAAGCCTGTGTTTTTTTGGTTGATTGATTATTGGTCATTCGCCAAACCTCAACCGAGCGATCAACGATCACATCCGGCAATCCTTGTGGCGGAATCGTTGAGTAATATTGCTCGTAATTCTTAATAAACGATGTATCGAGGAAGTACATATTCTTCCTGAAATTCGCCGGTTGAATGACAAAATCAGTAGCAGTATTACTGCCGGGTCCGCCACCGAATGATTTTGTTTGTCTTTCGCCTTTTTTCTGCGCCGCAATAGCGGTGATATACATCGGTCCGAAACGAAATACACCCTTGAAGCCGAAGAGCGCAGACTGTGTCCCGATATATTTTGAAGGTGTGATTAGCGATACATTACCCGCCTCGACCGATTGAATGATCTCTTCGGGAAAGCCTTGATAGCTCAACTTAAAAAGATTATCGAATGAGAACTGTCGTAAACTTCCAAAATCAGTATTGATCTTGACTTTATCGCCAATCGAACCACTGATATTCATATTGACTTCTTGGCGGAAATCAAGCCCTGTTTCCGATCCGGAAAATGCCGCACCCGTCGTTTGTAAAAATTGATTGTCGCGATACGCTAAATGAATCGCAACATCGCCGTTTACTCTCAGATTGATCGATGGCTTACCGAAGATCGTCGGGACGATTGATGGCGGAATGGGGATTTCAATATGCCCGTAGTCGCTCAAGATACCGGTGCCACCTTGGTCTTGGTTTCCGTTTTTGGTACTGCCACTACCCGAATTAGCAACATTGATGTGATTGATCGAACTTTTAGTAAGCCCATCACGAAGACCCTGCTCGCGCTGTTCTTGAATATAGTTATCAATCGAATACGAATGTGGTTGGTTAATATCGCTCCCGATAAAATCATCATGAAGCGTTACTCGATGAAGCGAATCAAACTCAAGGCGGCGTTGAATCGGCGAAGGCGGATAGCTCCACTTTCCTGGTGGCTCGATCTCAACCGAAGGCTGAATGGTGCTGCGCGGATGAATCAGAATAACACTATCTTTAGCAAGAAGACCGGGAATAAGACCACTAAAGAAATCACCAACTTTACCGATCGTATTACTAATGTCGGTCGTGACAGAATCAATATCATTAACGATACCAACTTTCGAGCTGTCCTGGGGGTCGGTGGGTTTGGAGGAGGCAGTTTTTTTAAGACCGGAGCATGAGACAAGAAATAACAGTGTGCCCGTAAGCAACAGTATCGCAACCGACTGAAGTCTCGGTTGCGTC
>JANYDV010000111.1 GCA_025363505.1 Bacteroidota bacterium | reverse complement strand
TGATTACCGGCATTTCGGGCAGTGGCAAGTCGTCGCTCGCATTTGATACGATTTATGCCGAGGGGCAGCGCCGGTATGTCGAAAGTCTTTCGGCGTATGCGCGACAGTTTCTTGATATGATGGAGCGTCCCGATGTTGATGTCGTCGAAGGGCTGGCTCCGGCTGTTTCGATCGAGCAAAAAACAATCGGCTCCTCACCGCGCTCGACCGTCGGTACGGTTACCGAAATTTATGATTTTTTGCGCTTACTTTTTGCACGACTCGGCACACAGTATTGTGTTGACTGCAACATTCCCGTCGAACGCCAGTCGGTCGATCAAATTCTCGCAGCAATCAACGAAAACCTCGAAGGCACAAAGCTCACCATCCTTGCACCAAGCGTTCGTGCACGCAAAGGACATTATCGCGAGCTGTTTTCCGATGCCCTGCAACAAGGCTTCACCAAAGTACGCGTTGATGGCGATGTCCAAGAAATTGTCGAAGGGATGCAGCTCGATCGCTACAAAGTCCATACGATTGAGATCGTCATTGATCGTATCGTGCAAAACGACAAAGTTGCCGAGCGGCTCACCAAGTCGGTCGAAAGCGCCCTCAAACTTGGCAAAGGCGTTATTACTATTTTAGCCGAATCACCAAAAGGCGTCATCACTGAATCGCTCTATAGCGAAGCATATTCCTGCCCCAATTGCGGCAAGTCATACCAAGAGCCTCAGCCAAATACGTTCTCGTTTAACTCGCCGATCGGAGCATGCCCAACTTGTCATGGGCTTGGCGAAGTACGCGATTTTGACGAGTCGCGAATTATGGGCGAAGCCGATATGGCGCTCGAAGACGGCGCATTACTTCCGCTGGGCAAGAAGAAAAAAAATTGGCTTTGGGCGCAAGTTGAGTCATTATTAACTCACTATAAAGTAGAACTATCAACGCCGTTAAAGAAAGTACCAAAGAAAGTACTTGATTTATTGGTCAATGGTACTGCCGATGAAAAAATATCGGTTGCCTGGAAAAGCGACACCGGTCGTGAGACTACCTATCACATCAAATTTGCCGGCATCATCGAGATACTTCGACAAGCGCTCGGCAAAGATTCGACCGATAGTATGAAGCAGTGGGCGGAGCAATTTATGAGCGCACATACATGCGGCACCTGCGACGGCGGTCGGCTCAAACAAGAAGCACTCTTTATCAGAATCGGCGGCAAGAATATGCACGATATTGTCAAACAGCCGCTCAATAGTCTGCGTAAACATACGGGTGATATTGCCTTCAAAGGTAACAACGCCCTTGTCGCAAAGCCGATCTTGAATGAAATTATGATGCGCCTCGATTTCTTGCTCGATGTGGGCTTGGAATACCTGACACTCGACCGTTCGGCGCGTTCGCTTTCGGGGGGTGAATCACAACGTATCAGATTAGCAACACAGATCGGCACTCAGCTCGTCGGGGTGCTGTATATTCTTGATGAACCGAGTATTGGGCTTCATCAGCGCGACAACCAACGCCTCATTCATTCGCTCAAACATTTGCGCGACATCGGCAACACTGTTATTGTTGTCGAGCATGACCGTGATATGATGCTCGCCGCCGATGAGATTATTGATATTGGTCCTGCCGCAGGCGAATATGGCGGGACTATCGTTGCCTATGCAAAACCGGAATTCTTTTTGAACGGCGCAACTCCTTCCGGCGCACCGAATGAATTCGTTACCGATGACTCCCCTACTTATAAATATCTTTCGGGCATCGATACACTGACTCCTGACGAACAGTCGCTTGTGCGATCAAACGAATTTATCGAACTCAAAGGCGCAACCGGAAACAATCTTCATAACGTCGATCTCAAAATTCCGCTTGCCACCTTCACCTGCATCACCGGTGTATCAGGTTCGGGTAAGTCAACGTTGGTCAACAAAACGCTTGCACCAATCTTGCAACGACATTTTTATAAATCAAATATTTCAACACATCCTTACAAGACCATCACCGGTCTTGAATTGATTGATAAAGTTATCGAGATAGATCAAACACCTATCGGGCGCACCCCACGCTCGAACCCTGCTACCTACACGGGTCTCTTTACGCTCATTCGTGATTTTTTTGCCGCATTAAGTGAATCAAAAATTCGCGGTTACAAAGTCGGGAGATTTTCATTCAACGTCAGAGGCGGACGTTGCGAAGACTGCGAAGGCGCAGGCATGAAAAAAATCGAAATGAATTTCTTGCCTGATGTTTTAGTCCTTTGTGATACTTGTCAAGGCAGAAGGTATAATCGCGAAACATTAGAAGTAACATTCAAAAAATATTCGATCAGCGATATTCTTTCGATGAGTGTCACTGATGCACTCGTTGTCTTTAGCGAAATACCACGCATCAAACGCAAACTTGATGCCTTGAACGATGTCGGTCTTGGCTACATTCGTCTCGGACAACAAGCCCCAACGCTCAGCGGCGGCGAAGCACAACGTGTCAAACTCGCTACCGAGCTTTCAAAAGTAGCAACCGGCAAAACACTCTATATCCTCGACGAACCCACGACAGGACTGCACTTCCAAGATGTGCGTCATTTATTGCGAGTCCTACTCGAACTCCGTTCTCGCGGCAACACCGTCATTGTGATCGAACATAATATGGATGTCATCAAAATGGCAGACTGGGTAATAGATCTCGGTCCCGAAGGCGGCGACCGCGGCGGAAAAATAGTAGATGAAGGCACCCCATTCCAACTATCAGCA
>JANYDV010000098.1 GCA_025363505.1 Bacteroidota bacterium | reverse complement strand
CGTATGTCCCACCACCGGGCCAATTATTCATTTTCAACATTGATGCGAGCGAAGCTTTATTAAGGATATGACCCTCGTACAAATTCTTCGCCCATCGGGCAAGATCGTGAGGAGTCGAAACGACACCACCGGCGCCTCGGCAACCCGTGAGTTGCGCAGTCTTTTCTATTCCACCCAAATCGGTGAACGGATTTGGTTCAATAGCAATATCAAGCCAATTGTGACTATACGGCGCAGGTACTGAATCCCTCCAGCCTGCATAGGTATGTGTCAATGCTAACGGATCAAAAAAACGGGTGCGAAGATTTTTGCCCAATTCGACACCGTCTGCTTTTTCGGCAATCATCCCCAGCAACAGAAAATTTGTATTCGAGTAGCGATACGATGTTCCTGCCGCAAAATTTGCTTTGCCGACATAGTTTTGGATAATTTCTTCAGCGGTCCATTGCTTTTCGGGATGCACAAAATACATATCGCTTATAACGGCACCGGTTCCGTCGTCATTGACATAATCAAAAATACCACTTGAGTGATCGAGCAATTGTTTGATGGTGATATTTGAATCGATATTCGGATATGACGGAAACCAATAATGAAGCGGGTCATTAATTGAAAGTTTTCCTTCTTCTTGCAATTTTAAGATGAGTGTGGCGACCATCGTTTTCGTATTACTGGCAATCTCAAATTGCATAGCATTAGTCATCGGTACTCCCGAATACGATTCGCCCGCACTGCCCTCCCATTGGCTCATCCCCGGCACGATCACACTCGCCGAGACGCCATGTTTACCGCGAACCGAGGTCTTTGCAATGGTCACATCCAACGCGCTCTGAAGCCGCGCCGGCAGTGTGGGGTCGGCTGCAAGATAACGCTCAGTGCCACCCGTCGGAAATTGAGGCAGTACCTGATTCAATGAGTTCTGCTGAAGAACCAAAGCGTTTTGAGACCAAACAATACTACGTGAACTCTCTAACTGTGCTTGAGCAACACCGACACAACAAAGCAGCAAAACGACTATGAGTGATTTCATTTGATGTACTAAGAATGATGACTCTATAAAAGAAAATACCAAAACTCTGTTCCCTTGATATTTTTCTGAATTCATAAAAAATATACCGTAATATGTAACATCTTGGCACAGATATTGTACAAACTGTTATAAGTGTCTCACCAACACTTCAGTCTCACTTTCTGTGTGTTTCATAGTGACCTCCAGGAAGCCCGTTAAAATTCGTTTTGACGGGTTTTCGTTTTTAAACGTATCGTTTTCCATACAATATATTATCGCCTCTAACTCAACTGACTTTTTTTGCGGAAATGTGCGTAAGTTTGGGTTGCAATCAAGTCGTAATAATCAATGCAATGAAGATTTTAGTGGTGTAGAGTACACTAATTTATCTTGCATCCAAAAACTCTTGAAGTACTATTCTTGCGGCTTCTTCGTCGTGGCGATATTTTTGTTGACGCTTGTTTTTTGGAAGACCTTGATTGAGGATGTTCCCCGCAGCCATAATGCTGGTCAAACGTTCGTCATGGAAATGATGCTCAATTGTTAATAGATCCAGTTTAGCGAACAATTTCTCGCCGAATGAACGGACTTGCTTTGTCATTTCGCTGTCCGACCCATTGAGCGATGTTGGCAAGCCAAGCAACACACAGCCTACTTGTTCTTTCTCGATTAGTGCAAGCAGATCACCAATGGCGTTTGCCGACTGTTCGATGATCCCGATCGGTCGCGCAAGCATTCGCAATTCATCGCTGATCGCCAAGCCGATGCGTTTGGTGCCATAGTCGATCGCTAAGACTCTGCGTTTATTGTTCATATCGTACTGCATTAGTAACGCCTCGAACCTGACGTAACTTTTCGATCAATCGCGCTAAGTGATAGGTATTATTCACAAACACCGTCATTTTGCCGTCAAACATTTGGTCGTGTGAGTCGATACTAAACGAACGAATGTTGGTGTTGTTATAGGTCGAGATCACGTGCGTCAGATCGCTGATCATCCCGGGGCGGTCTTCGCCCGAAATATGAATGCCCACCAGATAATCTGCATTTTCTTCGGTGCTGGGCCATTCGACATCTATCAATCGTGCACGACGATCGTCGGATTCGATATATTTCATATTTTTGCATTCACGACGATGGATCTTTACCCCTTCGCCGATCGTCACCAGCCCGATCACATCATCACCCGGCACCGGGTTACAGCATTTTGCATAACTATACAATAAGTCATCGCGTCTGCCTTGAATCAAGATACCTGTTTGTTTGCGAGACTCTTCGATGTACGGTGCATCATGATGCACAACAGCCGCCGTATCATCTTTTTTCTGTTCGCTGTCCGGCTTGAGCCAATCGCGAAGCGTAGTAATAATATCCTCGGCTCGCACACGTTCTTCGGCAAGCGCAAGATAGAGCTTCCCGATATTTCCGTGATTAGTAGCTCCGGCAAACTTGGCTATGGTGTCATCAATGACATGGAGTTTTGCTTTTGCAAGTTTTTTATTGAACAGCTCACGACCTTTATTGATCTTCGCCCGATGCTCTTCGTTGATAAACTTGCGTATCTGATTTCTCGCCTTATGAGTCGCGACAAATTGCTCCCAATCGGGATTAGGCGTTTGGACTTTCGAGGTGATGATCTCAACCTGATCGCCGGAGCGGAGTTTGCTATGGAGTGGTGTGATCTTACCATTGACTTTCGCCCCAATAGTTCTGATACCCACTTGGGTATGAATATCAAACGCAAAATCAACAATGGTTGCACCTTTGGGTAAAATCCTCAGATCACCCTTCGGCGTAAAGACATATATTTCATCTTGATAGAGATTGAGCTTAAAGCTCTCCATCAATGCTTTTGGTGCATCGTCGTCATTCTGATCTTCGAAAAGATCGCTGACCCAGCGTACCCATTCTTCAATTTCCGGGTCGGTCTTGGTAATTTGCTCTTTATATTTCCAATGGGCGGCAACACCCTTCTCCGCAATTTCTTGCATACCCTTGGTGCGAATCTGTACTTCGACCATTTTTCCGCCGGGTCCGACAACCGTAGTATGAATCGACTGATACCCGTTCTTTTTGGGCACAGAAATATAATTTTTGAATCGCTCGGGCACCGGTGTATAGATCGAACTTACGATACCATAGACCGAGAAGCAATCATTGTCGTTCTTGGTATCAATAATAATTCGAATCGCAAACAGATCATAAAGATCATTAAAATGTTTGCCGGTACGGATCAACTTATTATAAATCGAAAAGATATGCTTCGGTCTACCGATAACCTCGAACTTCATTCCCTCATGTTCGAGTGCTTCTTTGACAGGAGCTATCATATCAGCAATGTACGACTCTCTGCTGATGCGGGACTCGGTCAGCTGACGCTTCAGGTCGTCATACGCCTCACGATTGAGTACCTTAAATGACAAGTCCTCCATTTCCCATTTGATCTTCGCCAGACCAAAGCGATGAGCAAATGGCGCATAAATATCAAGAGTTTCTTTCGCCATCCTGAGCTGACGTTCGGGCGAAAGATACTCGATGGTTCGCATATTATGCAAACGATCGGCAAACTTGACCAACATCACGCGCACATCATTGACCATCGAGATCAAGAGCTTGCGATAACTTTCGGCTTGGGTGATTTCTCGTGACTTGAATATATCGCTGATCTTTGTCGCCCCGTCAACGATTTCTGCTATGGTATCACCAAACTCTTCGCGTATTTCCTCAAGAGTATAAACGGTGTCTTCGACGACATCATGGAGCAGTGCACACACCACCGACACATCATCGAGCGGCACTTCTTTGACAACGATCATCGCTACTTCGAACGGATGCAGGAAATATGGCTCGCCGGAGGCGCGGCGGTCATTCTTATGTGCATCATAGCTGAGGCGAAATGCTTTGGCTATTAATACTTCATCATACTTCCGCAGGTTGGCGCGGCAAGCTTCTAAGAGTTCGGTAAGCTTTTGCTGATAGAGTTCTTCCGAAGTTGTTGCTATCAATACCGGCACCGGTGTTTCCGATGGTGTCGTATCGGAAGACTCTTGTTCGAGCGAAGGTTCATCCGAAGAAATAATGGTATAGTCAGAACCCATCTTATTGATACCTCTTGACGCTAAACCATCCGAAATAGATTGTCGCTCCGACCTTAAGATGAGTAAAGGTTATCAGATCTGCAGGGACTTGAAAATCATAAATACGCTGCTCGACTTGCGACGCATTATTAAACAAGAACGACGCACCGATTTGTGCAAATGGCGTCACGATAAAATTACTTCCAAGTTCAAAATCATATCGTGCACCAAAAAGTACTTTAATGCCACCACGATTAAAAGAATTCGTCGCCGTCAGCGAAGCCGATTTTCCGGTGATCGAATCAACTTTATAATAGTCCTGACTATTGGTGATCGTCACATAATTATATCCCAAACCGGTATAGAATTTCAGCGGCGAACGAGGGTTAATCACAAAACGAAGATCGAATGACAAATAGGTTGTCTTGATCGACTCTTGTGTTGGCACCAGATATGGCTTCACCGGAGGATGGAGCAGGTCAAGAGGCGCAGGCGAAGAAGAATCCCCCGAACGGTACAAATTATCAGGCGTAAGATTATCACTGACAGTAAATGTATTGTACGATAATTCGAAATCGATAATACGGCTGATCTGTGTACCAATCTGAAATGAAGTAGCCAGTACCGATGTCGGTACTAATGTTCGGCGAAATCCTTGGCTCAGCTCGGAAAGATTACCGATACCGATGCCACCACCAATACCAATTGCTTTCCATGCAATCGGAGTTTGAGCTTTGAGGCGAGAACGCTCTTCGTCTTGAATTCTTTCTACCGTCTTAATCGAATCCTTCCGCGCTTGATCGCGCATTTCTTTTTGGATTTCGAGGTCTTCTTGTTGTGCGTTTTTGATCGAGTCTTGACGGCGTTTTTCTTGTTCGCGCCCAAGCTCTTCGCGCTGACGACGGATCATCTCCTCAGCTTCGCGGCGGTCTTTGGTCATTACCGAGTCAGGCGGGCGGCTGCCGGGCTGGGCTTGTGCCTGTTCGGTACCGGCAAAGAACAATGCTGCCAGCAGTACGATGGCAACAGATGCGAGGCGGAAAATTCGTTTTGCGTTTTCGGTGGTGATCTGCATTATCTCTGTAATATCTCGTTGTGTCAGTTCGGCGATTTTTTTTGCTACCAGCGGCACATACGCCGGCATATTACGTTTGCCCCGATACGGAGCCGGTGCTAAATACGGCGAATCGGTCTCAATTAAGATCGACGATAGTGGCGTTGCCATTACCGTTTCGGCAAGCGACGAGTTCTTAAACGTAATATTACCCGTAAAGCTCACCGCAAATCCTAATGAAGCAACACGTTCGGCTTGTTCAGGACTCCCCGAAAAACAATGAAATTGTCCGAAACCGCTCGTTTGCGGCTTATTTGCATAATAATGGCTCACAATCTCAATTGTTTCATCTATCGAGTCGCGGGTGTGTATAATGATCGGCTTATCAAGTTCGATTGCCAGTTCGATCTGCTCTTGGAATGCCCGAAGCTCGGTCTCACGAGGAGCAAAGTCATAATAAAAGTCAAGCCCGATCTCACCAATGGCAACAACTTTCGGGTTAGTAGCCACTTCCTTTCTGATACGATCACGAACGTCACTATTCCATTGAGCCGCACTATGAGGATGAATACCCAAGCCGCACCACACATTGGTATGCGAACGAGCAATATCAATCGTAGCATCAAAACTCGACAGATCAATAGCAGGCACAATAAATCCTTCCACTCCTGCAGCCATCGCCTCAGCAATCACTTGCTCGCGGTCGCTATCAAATTGATCGGTTTGTATATGACAATGTGTATCAATCATTCTATAAATTTTTATAATAGCATACCCAAAGTTCCGTTTCGATCCGCTGGGTATTTCGTCGCTTCGCGACTTTTTGCGAATAAATTAAAATACTGTTTCTACCCGCAGGGAAAAATTTCGTAATGGTGCGACATTCCCTACAATCTCTACGTAATAATAATTGAGAAGATTCTGTACCTGAAAGGTCAATTTTACGGGCACTCCTATCAAGTGATCAAACCCGTAAGAAACTCTCGCATCAAGCACATAGGCATCTACTCGTGATTCACCATCAGGCACTTGTTGTATCAACACCGGATCAACGGTCTCATACTTACTGATATAACGGAAGTCTGCTGACAATGAGAGTGACCCAATCTCCGAAGATAATCGTGATTGAAACAAATGTCGAGGTCGAAATTCTAAAATTTCTCTCGTGATGCGATTTTGCGGAAAGACATACGTGTATCCGATTCGAGCGGTGAGTGTGTTGTTGGCAAACGGAAAATACTCAAGTACTTCTTCGTGCCCAACGATCAACGCATCGGTGACGTTTTTAAATTGGATGTATGATGTCGTGCCGTTTGAAGTAAATTGCGGCTCGATCAATTGGCTGAAGCGTGAATAAAACACGGCTCCGTCAAGATACCAATGATCGTCCCGATACGCCGCCCCGATCTCGGTCGAGTAGCTTCGTTCAGGAGTAAGCGAGGGGTTCGGCTTTACCGGAAAACCGCTAAAGACTTGATCAATAAATTGCTCACTGATCGTTGGTGCTCGGAATCCCGTACCAAAAGATGCTCTGAGAGAAATATCTTCGCTCAGACGGTAACTTGCCCCGAGTTTCGGCGAGATATTTCCTAACCACGATGCTGTGTCATACGCAATTGCATCCGCTCGAACACCCGCCGTAAGCGTCAGTGAATCGCTTTTCCACTCCCCTTGCAACAAATATGCAAGCGATAGACCATGATGATTACTAAAAAGATCGGAGGATACAGTTTGATAGTTGCCGATCAACCCTGATGTGAGAAACAAATGATCTGATGCGTCGAAATGGAGATCGTACTCAAGTGTATAATTTGTTCCATTCGAGTGCGCTCCTTCCGGTGCACCCGGCGCTGTGGGGTCAGTCGAGAAATGAGTAAAATAAACATCGCCTCGAATAATATGCGCCAACGATTCGGTCGAAATGTTTAATGACGATTGCAGATTCGCTTTGAATGAATGTATTCTTCCATTAAGTGCCCCAAGCGAATCCGAAGGTAATAATGCATTCGAAAGATTTTTCCAATAGAGCCATCCGCCATGATCTTCGTTGGCAACAATGATCGAGCTGTTGAGTGATGTGTGTGATGATAGCGGTGTCGTCACTTTCAAAAAGCCTTCTTCTTTGTACGAATCATCACCAAGCCGGTACCCTTCGTTGCGACGATAGACTGCGCTCCCCAATATCCCCACACGACCGATCATACCCGATGATCCAAGCTCAAGCGACGTAAAACGACGCTTGAGTACGGGTACTCGCCATTGATCATATTTCGGTTGGTCATAGATACCGCCGAATGCAGTAAATGCAGTTCGCATCGTGTCGGTCGGTTCACGAGTAATAAGATTAATCACGCCGCCCAATGCGCTCGAACCATATAACGCCGAACCTGCTCCTTTGACGACTTCGATACGCGATATATCCATCGCCGGTAAAATATCAAATTTTATGTCGCCGTTATCCGCCGCCAGCAACGGCATTCCATCAAGTAAAAATAATACTCTCGACCCCACGCCACGCCCATACCCCGATGAGCCACGAATATTTACCTGCGATTCAGTAACCGTCACTCCCGGAACCCAACGCAGAGCATCATCTATTGCAGTGGGTGCGCGTGACAATAATTCTTGCTCTTTTACAACAGCAATCGAGACAGGCACGTCCTGCACCGCTGTTACATATCGCTCTGCGGTGACGACGATGTCATCTGCGCGTTTACTCGTGACCGTAAGCTCGATGCTATAATAATTCGTATCGGTTACAGCAATGCGCGTAAACTCACAACCGTAGGCATTAATAGAAAGAGAGACTGCACTGTCTGCGTGAAAGATCTTGAACGCTCCGTTGGCATGAGTGCTTTGTGATCGAATGATATGAGCATTCTTATCTTCGATTGATACAGTTGCTCCGGCTATCGGTTCGTGATTCGTTTTATAGCGAATGACTCCACTAATGATTCGCTGCGCCTGAGCCTCACCTATCAGTGTGGTTATCACGATCAATAAAGTGAAATATCGTATCATCGAATAAACGGCTGACGAGGAAGTGAATCAAAACGAACTCTCAAAACAATGTTGCTTGGGTGGTCGCCGGTTTGTAAATTAAAATCAAGAGCCGAGTCAAGCTCATTGTGTGCAAAACCAACGATGCGCCAATCTTTAAATAAGCTATCACCATAATTTTGTGCAACCCCAAGATATTGATAGTGCCCAGGTTTGAGGATAAACGAAAACGATGTATCATGGAATGAACACGGCGCAAGCTGAAAGATAAAGATTGTCTTGTTATACTCAGCCAAGAGATCACCCACCGAAAATGGCGCCGGATGTTGCGCAAGCACTACGGCAAGTATCCTGACCGAGTCGCACGGCGCAAACACGCCCGTAAAATGTACCGAGCCGCTGAGTGAGGTTACTTGCTCAGGCGCTGGCGGAGCAAGCCCCTTGTCACAGCCGCCAAATGCAAGCAAGATCACGATGACGATATAAAGAGAATATTTCATTAACTGATTGTTTCGTAACAGACTTACCAAGGGGGCGGTTCTATTGGTGTCTTAATTTCTACCTCGAATTTTAGAAACGCGGACGCGCCGCAGTTCGTTAGTTTTTGCGATATATTCTATTTATGAAGCGAATTCTTTTTTGCATTCTTATTTTGTTCGTCGGTGCAACTTCTGTCTTAGCACAAACTCGTGTCGCATCGAGTTTGGTCATCAAGTTTCGCACCTCATCGTCGCTTTCCTCGCCGTCGAGTTCGCTTCGAGCGGTGCTTGCTTCCATTTCTCCGGTTGCAGTTGCCAATGCAGGAAGAATTTATCCAAAGAATATCTCAAATACTCTCTCAACCAAAAACACATTCGGGCTTGATCGCATTATTATTCTTCCGTTACATAAACAGATTCGTATCGATAGTATTACTACTCTGCTGTCACAATTTGCTGAGATCGAATATGCCGAGCCAAACCATATCACCCATATCGATCTTCTCGCAAAACCCAACGACTCACTCTATAACGAACAATGGGCACACACAGCGATGGATGTTCTGGGTGCTTGGAAAACGACCAAAGGTGACAGCACTATTCATATTGGTGTCGTTGATACCGGTGTAGAGTGGGATCATCCTGATCTGATCGGTCAGTTTGCGATTAATCCATTAGAAGATATTAATCATAACGGACTCTTTGATGCTTGGAGTTCAAGCCAGAAGCATCTTGATGCTCACGGCAATCTTGTCAGTGGCGATCTCGATGGTATTGATCAAGACCACAATGGTTATGCCGACGATGTCATCGGTTATGATTTTGTCGATCAAGAAAATATCAATTTCGGCGATGCGCAAACCCGTGACGCCATCCCCTTTGACGAAGAACCTCATAGTCACGGCACTGCTGTATCAGGTGTGATCGGTGCTGTCGAAAATAATTCGATCGGCATTGCCGGTATCGCTCCAAGATGCAAACTCGTTGCCCTTCGTGCCTTCGATGCAACCGGCAACGCCGAAGATGATGATATTGCAACAGCAATTATTTATGCCGCTGATAATAGTGTTCGCATTCTGAATCTTTCGTTTGGAGATGTCGTGCCTTCGTTGCTTCAGCGCGATGCTATTCGTTATGCAACAGCACAAGGTGTGCTAGTAGTCGCGTCGAGCGGCAATGCCGGCGGTGACGGGCGTCACTATCCGTCTGATCTCGATCAATGCCTCTCGGTCGGAATGACGACACGCGATCAAGACAAAAAAGAAGTGATTGCAGTCGAATCACAACACGGCGAAGCAATGGATGTGGTTGCCCCCGGCGGCGGCATCAATGTCCTGTCGGTCAATGGATATCAAATACTCTCAGGCACGAGTTTTTCTGCGCCTGCAGTGGCTGCTGTCGCAGGGCTTATTCTTGCTTCACATCCGAACGCATCGAACGATGTCATTCGCACTATTCTTGAATCAACGACCGACGATCAATTCCCTCTCGGCTTCGATCACACGCACGCAAACGGGAGAGTGAATGCAAAACGCGCAGTAGAGTTTGTTGGTGGTGCTGCTCTTAAAATCATTTCGCCAAACACTGATGATGCAATTCATATCGGTACGATAAAAATAATTCGCGGCAGTGTCGTTTCGCCACTGTTTAAGTATTGGACTCTCTCCTACGGCGCAGGATTAAATCCTGATGCTGATCTCACAAACCCCGCTCCATGGGTGTTGATCGACTCAAGCGATAAGCAAGTGCTTGATAAAACGCTGACGCAATTCAATACAAAAAATCTCACAAGCGGAATCTATACACTCCGACTGGTAATGTCCACCACCGATTCGCGAGCGATCGAAGAGCGAATGAATATCGTACTCGTAGATACTTCGCGATTTGATGCAACAATGAAAATCGATACTCTCTACGACAAAGAGAAAAGGATTTTACTTGTTTCTTGCGGCAGTGCTTTGGCTGCACGCGCAACACTACTGTACCGAAGAGCAGGAACACTCTCTTGGCAGGCAAAGAATGATGATCGTCTGACAAAAAATCATTCGATCACACTTTCGACAGATGATGTCGAAGCCGGCATACCACTCGAATTAAAAATAATACTGCAAACAGCTGCCGGTGATTCATCGCTGCTCTCGGCAACGACAGTGCTTCCGAACGAAGCAGTCTCACACAGTGGCTTTATTCAAAAAAATTATTCTCTGCCGAGCGGTTACTTACTCGATAGTGTCATCACCTCCTCAGGCAATAGCAATGTCATTGAAAGTATCGCTCCCGGCGGTGCGAATTACGGAGCAGTAAAAGTATTTACGTTCAACAAAGCGAGCAATCGTTTTGTGGTAACCGATTCGCTTAACATCCAAGCACTTCCCCGATCTATCGGCAACATCACCGGCGATGGAAAACCTGAAGTCTTATTACAAGCCACCGGCAACGATGTCTATGTCTATCGAGGAAATGCCGCGCATTCAATCTTTGGCGATCTTGTCTATAGCGACACCACCTCAGGCTTGCTGTTCGCAACATCTTTAACCGATGTCGATGCTGATGGCAAAGATGAATTGGTTGCCGTGGCAACAATCAAATCGGGCAACTCGCTCTATCAACAATTTGAAGTTAATAAACTATTACCCACTCGTTCAACACTTGGCTCGTTGATTAATACTACACATCCCGCGCCATTTTACGCAGCCAATAATTACAGCATAGCCGATTCGCGCAGTGCCGACTTTCTCGGCAACAATACACAACAAATTGCTATACTCGATGATGATGCTGATCTGAATATTTACAAATACGATCCCTCTGCTGCAACATCTTTTACAACAATCTTCTCCGATCCCAACGATGGCAACTCCGAAGGGCGCAACATTGCTGTAGGTGATTTTAATGGCGATGGCAAACCTGATATTGCTATTGCCTATCACCAATCTTATGACCTCAATAGCAACAACGAATATGATGCTAATTATTGGACGGTAAAAGTATTGTTCAATCTCGGCAACGCTGTTTTCCAGACTGCCTATACCGATCATTTTAATACTGCTCGCTCGCTATCACCCTATCGTTCAAGTCTTGGTGCTATTCATTCTGTCACCGGAAAAAAATATGACAACCTCGTGCTTGCACTGTTTCCGAATTTTTACTTATTAGAGTATGATAGCTTGGGAAAAACAATGCACCCGCTTTGGCATTTTCCTATCGTCAATTCACCGCGTGGGGCAATTGCATTTGATTTTGATAATAACGGAAAACGTGAATTTGGTTTTGCCGCCGGTGACTCTATTCATTTCTTCGAGCAAGATCAGTCCTTCGCCAATAATGCTCCCGCTCCTGCAGGCTTGGAAGTATTACCAAGAGATACTAATCGTGTTGATCTCCGATGGTCGCCCGTTGCAAACGCATTGCAATACTATATTCTTCGCGCCCCCAACCAGCCCAATGCACAGTATATCGTGATCGACTCTGCCGTCACTACCGAGTACAGCGATAGTGACGTGATTAACGGCGATACATTTATTTATTCGGTTGCTTCGTTGGTGCCGACCTTTTCTAATCCTTCAAGCGCTCCTGCGCCTGGGGCGTTCTGTGTGGTGCATCCAATGCCGAGATTAAAAAATCTTTCTTGGGATGGCAACATACTTCGCATACATACAAGTCAGTTGCTTGCGAGTTCACCACTTAGTGGAGATCAATTTGTCATTGACGATAACATTGGTGCTTCGAGCGCAATCATTGGTGCTGATAGTTTGATTGTTGTTACTCTCGACACGACACCCGCTCCGTCGAGAAGCCATACTGTTCGCGTTCGTTCATTTGCCGTTCGTGATATTTGGAATTCACCCTTTGATACTGTCGCTGCTCTACAATGGACTCCTGAGACTGCACCCGTTAATGAAAAATTTTATATCGTTCGTTGGCGCTTCGAAGGTTCGTCGCGGATTCATATCGAGTTTTCTTTGCCGCCAAATGACAATGCACTTACGATCAGTAATTATACTTTATCGCCGTTCGGAAAAATTATTTCGGCATCTCGTGATCCGCTCAACCCGAACGCAGTCTATCTCGATCTTAGCCCGAGTACACTCTTAACTCCAATCGGCAGATCGTTTGTGCTCTGTATCGAACATATTACTTCGGGTAGTTTGATGATTGAGTCCTCTGCCGGAAATTGCCTTGGCGAAACACCAACTGCCGCATCGTTCGATCATCTCTTTACCTACCCAAGCCCCGTTCATGCCCAAGATGAAGTGATGACGTTC
Organism: Bacteroidota bacterium; assembly: GCA_025363505.1. GTDB lineage: Bacteria > Bacteroidota > Ignavibacteria > Palsa-1295 > Palsa-1295 > JAFDZW01. Next base: position 622 of record JANYDV010000098.1, on the reverse strand, counting down.
GCCGGGCTTACTGCAATAGCTGAGATAAGTATTTATACACCCGAAATGCGATTCCTCAAACGCCTCACTACGCTCGATAGATCAGGTGGTGTGCAATGGGATATGCGTGACGAAAATGGAAACATATTACCAAGCGGAGTGTATCTCTATCACGTCAGTGGAAAAGACGATGCAGGAAAAAGCGTAAAATCAAATGAGTCGAAGTTCGTGATTATCAGAGACCGATAGGACCATAACGACAATCAATGCGGAGAGGGAGAGATTCGAACTCTCGATACCCTTGCGAGTATAACGGTTTTCGAGACCGCCGCATTCGACCACTCTGCCACCTCTCCAAAGTCAAATTTTTTCGTGTAAGCGAATCAGAACAAGTGAGTTATATACTGCTTTATAAAAGATAACGGAATCTTGTTCTTACGTTTTTTGGTCGGGGCTTTTAACATCACTTACAGCAATCACGTTCACGCTGACGAACCATTGCTTTCGACTGAGGTTTATAGAGATGCTCGTACTGGTAATCAAGAGAGATATTAATTTCTCTGTTGCGCATATACACTTTCCGTCTATGAAAAAAGTCACTGTAAAAAAAGGTAGTACCAAAAAAATATTTAAGGCTAACAAC
>JANYDV010000094.1 GCA_025363505.1 Bacteroidota bacterium | reverse complement strand
AAAAAGAAATGCACCACATTCTTGGAACAGGAAATGTATATATTTTTTTCCATTGAGCACTTGATGAGTCTGGGAATAGAAACAAAATAAAAAATACTGTAGCGATATAAACTATTTTCATTTGATTCTTCCTAATAGTTAAGAAGGGCAACGTGCTGTTGCCCTTCTCCCAAAAAATATAAATTCTCTCTCATTCATCTGAAATAATTATTGAGGTCTTCCAACAACCTGAAACATAAATGGATGCTGCATTTAGCTGAACTTGTGAACAGTTAGTTATTTGTTTTATCATCAGTTGATGATATAGGATGAATAAGAGTGGATTCCCGCCTACGCGGGAATGACAATGTAGCGAGTAATTCCGATACTACTAAAACGCTTTCAAACTCTAAAGTTACAACGAAATACCAAAAAATCTTTCTCATTTGCTTTGTAATACAGCAAACTTTCTCGCTTCATTTTTTGTCGTATATGTCCTATCACCTTCCTGTAAATGCCATATAAATATCCAAATGACATCACGCACAAAAAAAACAATTTTTTACAGTCTCGGTGGATTAGTATTGCTGGTCGGGGTCGGAATATGGGTCATTCTGACTTATTACATCAATGACATTATTAATGACACGGTCGTGCCGCGGCTCGAAGAGTCGGTGCGCAGCTCGACCAATGGAGACTATGTTCTGACGCTCGGCAAAGTAAACTATTCCGACGGCACCCTGTTTTGCCCGAATTTTAATCTTGAACGTGTAAACTATGACAAAGCCGCATCGGGCTTGAACGTTCGGCGTGTCAGCATTGACACCGTGTTGTTCGTTGGTGTTAATTGGTGGGATCTGCTGTGGGGCAGGGGGGTGATCGCAAAACGGATGCAGGTCAATTCGCCAAAGCTGTATATGATTGATATTGTCAACGGCGTGGTTGATTCGATCATCAAAAAACCGGAAGTGAATGTGTCGCTGGTTTCAAAACTGCCGAAACCCTTGCCGCGTATTTCATTCGATAGTATTGTACTCAATAATATCGCGGTGTTTCTTCCTGATCAGAAAACCCATCAGCCCACCCAACGTCTCGAAGGTGCAAGCATTCGTTTAGCCGATTTTTTAATCGGCGTCGATACCACCGATGCCAAGACAAGACTGATGTTTTCAAAGCACGTTGATTTTACCATCCCGAAAATCAATTATGCAATGGGGGATAGTATGTATTCGATCAAACTCCGGAATCTGCATTGTGATATGACCGATTCTATTCTGACGATTGATAGTCTGCTGTATGATCCCAATTACAGCGAAGATGGATTCCGCGAACATAATAAATACGTGCGTGGCAGACTCACCGGGCACTTCACCGATATTCGTGTTGATGGTATCCGCTTTGCGCAATTGTTCGCCCAATCATCGCTGAGTCTTCGCACGGCTCGTATCGGGAATTGGTCGATGGATTATTATAGTGACAAGCGCCATCCGCGCGACCCGCATCCGCCTGTTGCCGAGATGCCGAACCAATTAATCGGCGGCGCAAAAATGAAGTTTGATATTGATTCAGTGATTTTAGGCAACGGAGCCATCAGTGTTCGCAACCGTCCCATCGGCAGTATCGAAAACGGTGTCCTGACATTCCAAAAAACACACGTAGTCTTGCATCCAATCTCGAACGATTCGGCAAGTCGAAATTTCAAACTCCCGACGCGCATCAGCGCAACGTGTATGTTTGTCAATCAAATGTCGTTCAATGCCACGATAGACTATCCGCTGTTTTCGCCGACGTTCGATCTGTTGATCGAAGCGCATACCGGAAAGCTTGATGTGAAGCGCTTGAATACCTACATCATACCTGTCGAACGAAAAGAACTGACCGACGGCACTGTTGATGATGCCGATATTAGAATGGTCATTCGAAATGGTGTTGCTACCACGTCGCTCACGCCACGCTATCACGATCTGTCGATGAAAGTGCTGAACGAAAAACCAAGAGAAAGCCGCGGCATCCTTGAAGGCATCACGACATTTCTCGGAAATTTATTGGTACTGAAATCAAATAATATGGACAAACCCGGCAAACCGGCTCTGACCAGCACCACAACGCTCAGTCGCGCCCAGACCTCGGAGTTCTTCGAATTCCTCTGGCTGGCACTCCGAAAATCCATCGGCAAGCTCGTCGGGGGCTTTGATTAAAGACCGTCTTTTCGGTAAACCAAAACCTTGACCGGAGGTGTTCAAATAGCAAGCATCTGCACATCTATGAAACAGTTCACCACGGGTTTTATAATAATTCTCTGTGCTTCGCGATTAAGTGCGCAATTTATTGTGCCGATCGACGGCAAGCAAAATGTTGACTGGTTTTTAGTAAATTATGTTGATCGAGATACAAGCATCGGCTCGTTTCGCGATCACCGTTGCGAAGACCTCACCTACGATCAGCATCAAGGTACCGATTTTGTCATTCGCGATTTTCGTCAAATGGATTCGGGAGTAAAAGTCTTTGCCGCAAAAAGCGGACGGGTCTATTATACTCACGACGGCGAGTTTGATCGTTCGACCCAGCCCGACAGCGGTGGCTATGGTAATTTCATCAGCATTGGACATAGCGATTCGCTCTACACGATTTATGCGCATCTCAAGAAATATTCGTTGAAGGTTCATATTGGCGATTCGGTCGAGCAAGGTCAGTTTATCGGTTATGTCGGCTCAAGCGGCAGGGCGACCGACCCGCATTTACATTTCGAAGTTTATCATAACGGCGTCATCATCGATCCCTTCGGCGATCATTGCCCACTATTGCCGGTAGCCCCTTCGCTCTTTAAGACGACACCGGCGTATGAAAATGAGTTTGCGATTATTGATGAAGGGTTTATCAATTATCTCCCGTCGCTCAACAGACTCCGCGAGCATCCCGCACCGCGCACGACCTTTTCTAATACCGACACCACAATCTTTTTTTGGCTTCACGGTCTGTCATTCCATTACGGTGATACCGTACGTTACGAATGGAGAAAACCCGACGGCTCGTTGTGGTTTCAGTATGGTTTTCGATACGACACAGCGTTCCGGTTCTGGTATATGGGAACCTATATAAATGGACCTGCCAAAAATACGATGGATCTTGGCTCGTGGCATATCAATTGTTACCGCAACGACTCGCTATTCAAGATCGGAAGTTTTGGAATAGTCCCAAATAACAGTGTCGCTGCCACAACCTTGCCTGTTCGATATTTTAGTACCTACTCGAACAACGAATTACTCTTCGCACCCGAAGCTGATCTTAGCACCGATGCCGCACTCGAAGTATTTTCGATCACCGGTGCGATGATTACACAATTCAAACCCAATCAATTGTATTTCAGTAATCACGAATATCACATCACACTGCCCTCACTGCCGAGCGGAACATATTTCTTACGAGTAGAAGATCACAACCAGTCTTCGACCCAATCGTTTGTAATAACCAAATAATCTAAAACCCAACCAGTCATATTCAGGAGCAACGGAATATTTCTTATGAAAAATAACTCCTATGACTAAAAAATTCTTCTCAAAAAAAAACCCGAGATCAATCTCGGGTTTTTTTTATAATTTTTTTTATGAACACTTAAAACGACGCTTCGACTGTCTCGACGCGTGCGACCCAACGGATGGTTTGTGTTGCTCTGCCGATTACTTTAAGATCAAGTGCTTTGTTGATATTATCAGCAGCGACCGTAAATGATACGCCACCGATATTTCCGGCAAGAAGCATTGCCACCGGTGGAGCACCGATGAAATTTACGACGCCGGCATTATCACGATAGATCAAACCCTTCATATCATAGCCGACATACA
>JANYDV010000086.1 GCA_025363505.1 Bacteroidota bacterium | reverse complement strand
GTCGCGGCGAGTGGTGGTGGGGTACAGGGGCGTATTTGCTCTATTTGAGTGAAGGAACTGGCACTGAGAGCGATTAATGAGGTATGTAAGGGCTTTTACTAAAGGAATTTTATCGGAGTAGCTTTCGTTTGCCACAATTCGAATTACACCCGATGCTTTCATAGCGGTAGGTTTCGGGATTTTTTACGCTATATTATCTAAACAATGTCAATTACAAAAGAGAAGAAACAAGAATTAGCCGTGAAGTATGGCACGAATGCACAGGATACAGGTCGTACCGAAGTGCAGATTGCCATTTTAACCGAGCGCATCAATACGCTCACCCCACATTTTCAGGCGAACAAAAAAGACCATCACTCAAGACTCGGACTCTTGAAAATGGTCGGAAAACGCCGCTCATTGCTTGATTATCTTGTGAAGAATGACATTGCAAGGTATCGTCAAGTGATTAAAGACCTTGAAATCCGTAAGTAAAAAATGTTGGGCTGTTGCGGAATGACTGCGACAGCCCTTATTTTTTTTTGTTCGTTTACATCACGAAGTAATGAAGCGTCACGAGGGGTAACCTTCTTGAATGCGATGAGACTGCTTCTGTTCGAGTCGATACTCGGGGCAGAAGTGAAACTCCTCAATATCACCTATTAGAACCTTCGACGCGCAGCGTACTTCGTGCTATCATCGCAGAATGATTTTTCAACTCAATAAATAACAAACACATACCGACCGTATGACACGGTTGGCTATTTCTCTATATCTATGATAAAAACAATCGAAATCGCGCCCGGAAAAGAGCTCTCGTTCGAGCTTGGCGTATATGCTAAACAAGCATCAGGATCAGCAATGATCCGACTTGGTGATACAATGGTGCTGACGACAGTCTGCGCTGCCGACGTATCGAAAGATGTTGACTTCTTGCCATTGCAAGTTGAATATCGCGAACGTCAGTCCGCTGCCGGTAAAATACCTGGTGGGTACTTCAAACGCGAAGGTCGCCCTTCGGAAAAAGAAATTCTTTCTGCTCGTATCGTTGATCGTCCGATCCGCCCAATGTTCCCGAAGAACTGGCGTTACGAAACGCAGATCGTTGCTTTTGTAATGTGCTCTGACCAACAGAATGATGCAGATGTGCTTGCGGTTTGCGGTGCGTCGCTTTCACTGTTGCTTTCGGACGTCCCATTCAGCGAGCCTATCGCCGCTGTTCGTGTTGCGCGTTTGAACGGCAACATTATCCTTAATCCGACATTTGAAGATCTTGCGACTGCAGATTACGAATTCATTATTGCCGGCACCAAAGATTCGATCGTGATGGTCGAAGGTGAAGGACATGAAATCAGCGAAGAAGAGTATCTCGAAGCACTTCGCGTTGGTGCAGTTGCTGTGACGAAAATTTGTAACGGTCTCGAAGAGATCGTCCGCGAATCAGGTTTGGCAAAAACCAAACGTGTACTTGCTGCAGAAGTAGATCATAGTGATCTCAAAAAACGTATTGAATCACTTGCGGCAAATGATTTAAAGACCCTTGCTTCGACTATTCTTGCGAAGGAAGAGCGTTCGGCAAAGACTAAAGCTGCGAAAGATGCAGTAAAAGAAGCGCTTAAAAAAGAACTTGGCGACGAAAAATATGCCGAGATTGAATCAGTGGTCGGACCAACACTAAAAGAAATCGAGAAACGCGAAATGCGTGAGTTGATTCTTGCAAATGATGTTCGTCTCGACGGTCGTAACTCGAAGACGATCCGCAAGATCACTATTTCAATGGGCAACTTGCCGCGCACTCACGGCTCGTGCTTGTTTACCCGTGGCGAGACACAGTCATTGTCATCGGTAACGCTTGGTTCGAAGCGTGACGAACAAAACATCGAAGGTCTCTTGCCTGAAACGAAGAAGCGTTTTATGCTCCATTACAACTTCCCACCGTTTAGCGTTGGCGAAGTTGGCAGAATGACCGGAACAGGTCGTCGTGAGATCGGTCACGGAAATCTTGCAGAGCGCGCAATCAGAGAGTTGCTGCCGTCAGCTGCTGATTTTCCGTATGCGATCAGAATTGTCAGTGACATTCTCGAATCAAACGGATCAAGCTCGATGGCAACCGTTTGTGCCGGAAGTCTTGCGCTCTATGATGCCGGTGTTAAATTGAAAAAGCCGGTTGCAGGTATTGCAATGGGGCTTATCAAAGAAGGTGATCGTGCAGCGGTATTGAGTGACATCCTCGGCAACGAAGATTTCCTCGGCGATATGGATTTCAAGGTCTGCGGCACCCGTGATGGTATCACTGCCTGCCAAATGGATATGAAGATCAAAGGCATTGATTTTGCATTGCTTGAACGTGCATTACATCAAGCTAAAGAAGGCAGAATTCATATCCTCGACAAGATGAATGAAGCACTGTCAGCACCACGTGCTGATCTTTCTGAATTTGCTCCGCGTATGACTTCGATGAAGATTCCGGTTGAGATGATCGGACTTATTATCGGACCTGGCGGTAAGATGATTCGTGAGATTCAAGCAACATCAGGTGTTGAGGACATCACGATCGAAGACGATGGAACATTAACGATCTCGGCTACCAGCGGCACTGCTGCTGATAAGGCACGCGATATGGTCGAAGGACTTATTCGTATTCCTGAAGAAGGCACAGTCTATAATGCGAAAGTAACACAGGTTCGCGAAGGACTCGGCGCCATTATGGAATTCTTGCCGAAGAAAGAGGGCTTGATGCATATTTCAGAGATCGACTATAATCGCGTCGAGACCATCGGCGATATTATTCAGGTCGGTGATGTATTCGAAGTGAAATTGATCGCCGTAAAACCGGATGGCAAATATTCGTTGTCGCGAAAGGCGATGCTCGAAAAGCCTGAAGGTTATGTCGAACGTCCACGCCGTGAATTCAGCGGTGGTGATGATCGTCGCGGTGGTGGCGGTGACCGTCGTGGCGGTGGAGATCGTGATCGTCGCGGTGGCGGTGGCGGTGGTTACGGCCGTCGATAAGCAACCGTCAAACGTTAGCATAAAAAAAGCACCTTACGGAAGTAAGGTGCTTTTTTATTTGTTCGATACATTATTTATTGTACAATCAATTCTCTCGTGATTCGTGTGGCTCCGAGATCAAGCACCAATGTGTAACTTCCTGCACTGAGCACTTTCGGAAGCTGCCATTGATAATGTATTGTCGTTGCAATGACAGTTCCGTTGTAAAGTGATGCAATTTCTTTTCCGAGTTTGTCGTAGAGCGATGCTTTGATATTTTTTCCTGAAAATGCTTTCAACCCATCGAGATTAATATTTACGACACCCGAAGTAGGGTTCGGGCTGATCGAAAGTGTTACGCCGTTGGGGAGCGGAGAGTTATGAACTCCGAGTCCTTGCACATTTGCCCCTAAGCCGATCTCGACCGAGTCTTGTGTGAGGTCGTTAGAGATTACACGAATAACAGCATCTTTCAAACCATCAGATGCGGCAGTGAATCGGATGCTGATCATCTGCTTCTGCCCCGGGTTCAGAGTAAACGGCACAACAGACGAGGTGATCTTAAACTCGCTTGCATTAGGACCGGCAAGATAAACACGTTTTACCTGCAACGGAGCATCGCCTGCATTATTGACAAGTTCGAAGGTGCTGTCGCGTGGCGCAGGATCACTAATATTCCCGAAATCAATATTGGTATTTCCAAAACTTGCGAGTGGCTGAACACCATTACCGACTAACGGGATCGCGGTACTTCCACCGGTAGCATTATGGAATATTTTAAGGGTTGCAGTGATAGCACCACTATTTTTTGGCGTAAAACTGAGGGTAATATTTTGGGATGCTCCGGCAGCAATAGTCAGTGGAAATTTCGGAAGGTTCTTGAGCGAAAAATTTGTATCAATATCATCTTCGATCGTTATCCCAAATATTTTCAATGGTGTCGAACCGGGATTTTTGATGATTGCCGTCAAGAGAGAGTCTTTCTTGGTGAAGATCATCAAATCATGAAAATTAATTGAATCAAATTTAAGCTGTATCTGAGCAAGAGATTGCAAACACGGTGCAACTTGAATTCTCGCTTTGAGTGTATCTTGCACTCGAGCACCAAAGGTATATGGGCGATTATTGCAATAGCTCATAATGGTACCCGTCACTTGTTGTGGTGTCCATGAACAGCCGCCATCTGCATTGACGCAATGATCAATACCGTTTGGCGGATATGCTGCACAATCATGGGTATGAAATGACCCAACGTTATGACCGAGTTCGTGACCGGTGACTGTTCTGTCGATCGCCAGTATTCCCGGAGCCGGCGAAATGTTCGAGACACCATATCCATGCCCCTTGTCACACATCACATCAACCCATGCAAGTCCTGCAGCACCACCGCCCCCAAGACGACGAGAAGCAAGGTGCGCCATCGTGCGAGAAACACTCCCGTTGTTTGCTGCCCAATAGTTTGTAAAAGAATTTAAGAGTGCATTAAGATCTCCTCCGGTGTAAGGATCAGCTGTGGTGAACACTTTTACTATCCCGAGTTGCATTGCCATATCAACTTCACTTTCGTATGCAGTGGTGATAGCACCCATTAAGGTGACGAGATAACTATTAATGCCATCACCATAATCTTGATAGCATGCGTTATCAACGTCAAAAGCAACAACGGCGGTCTTTGTTGCGGCTTGGGTACTCTGGGGCATTGAGGAATTCGGAATATGTTCTGCTGCGTTTTTCTGATGGACCTTCATATCGTATGATGCCGAGTTGGTCATCACACATTGCGTGCGGTCATTATAATAGGGAATAGCAGTTGTCGAAGTAATGATCGAATGATATTGCCCACTTTGCGGCACACTGATATTAAAATCTTCGCCATTGAAACCGATCACGCCTGTGATATCGCCATTCGCTTTGATTGCCAAATATGCTTTGCTCGTTGGCTCTCCGGCGATCGTACCACGAAATGTTTTGACGCTGGGAAGCGGGGCTTCGAAAACTTCATTACCGCGAATCATCATGAAATGAGTTTCGGGTCCGACTACCGAAAATTCTTGCAGATCGAGTGTAACCAGTTGTGTGCCCGAAGCTGTAGGGATCGCCATATCAGTGACGATAATATGCGGAGATTCGTAGGCAGTATTTACTGCAACCGGATCTACATAATAAGAGGTACTTTGTGCGTGTTGTGAGTTATCGGCAACCGGAAAAAGCTTGATCGTTGGTTGTGCCACCACAATATTTGCACAGACTATAGTAAAAAACAAGATCACGACACGTATCATATATATACTCCTAAGTAAATGGATAGCTGATTGTAAACGCGAATTGATAGGAGAGAATTTCCAAAATTGGTGGAAGGAATTTCCCTACAATAGTTGATCTTTCTAATCAAATCAAACAAAATTACCTATTTTTGTATAACACATTTATCTATAATTATGAAAACAAGATTACTTTTGGTTGTTTGTCTTGCAATTTTTCTGTCTGCTTGCGCGAAGAAAGATGCCAATACCACCCCAGCAAATGATTCGACCAATACAGTCACAGGAGTTGCTGCAAACTCAAATTCGCACTATCCAAATCCGAATAACGCGTCGTACAGTGCCACATTTGATGGCAAACCTGTCGAACTCAACGACTCTAATAAGTGGGGCGGTATTGTTCTGGGGGGCGTTGCCAATGATGGCAAGACAAAGATCAACACTGTAAATTTTACTTTACATGGGAAGAATCGAAGTGATTACCTTCAGACGATAGATTTTATGGACGCT
>JANYDV010000069.1 GCA_025363505.1 Bacteroidota bacterium | reverse complement strand
GAATTCGACAGAGGGTGGTACTTTGGCACTCACAAACGACGCAACGAGCTTCACGGTCACGCAATCGCTCGTACCGTATGCCGGAGCCACAGCCATCACAGGAGTCACGGCAACGCTGACGTGGATTGATATAATAACCCTTCATTTTTATATTGAAATTTCCGCAACCGACACAGCCAAATTAACCTCAGGAATTGATGTCTATTTGAAGATTCATTGGATTGATTCCGCTTCGAGGGTTTACGATGAATTTATTAAATTGTCAGTAGGGAATTCGTGAGCACTGTTGTCAGAACGGTAGTTTCAACCCGGACTATTGTCATAGGGAATAATTCGCGCACAATCGTTCGTCCGGTAACAGCAACAAGAACTATCCGAACGACAGGACCGCAAGGACCCTCCGGGAATAATGGTGCTGACGGATCGGCAATGATATATACCGATCTTAGCGCGGACACCACAATGTTGGTGGGACATATCTATCGTACAATTGACAGCGCAGTAGTGAACCTAACGCTTCCTGCCACCGCCGTCAAAGGCGATCCGATCGTGGTGCAAGGTTACGGCGTTGGTGGCTTTAATGTCCTTGTTGGCTCGGGAAAAGTCATTCACTTAGCGGGCGGAGTGGATACACTTACAAGTGGAATGAATCTCTATTCAGTAAATCAATACGACCGTGTAGAGTTAGAGTGCGTAGTGAACAATACCGAGTGGATTGCTAAAACCTATGGCTGTTATTTTTCATAGCATATTATTTATATTGATTTTGCACGGTGTCTCTTTGGGACAATGCGATTCCGTTCTTTGTAAAAAAGACTCAGTCATTCGTTCGCTCGATTCGCTTTCGAGATTTCAAGCAAAAGAAATCGGTTCGTTATTTGCAATTAATAACGCCGAACGTTTACGCTACGAAGATTTGATACGGACTAAACAGCAAACAGATACATTGTATGCTCAACGAATTGAGATGCTGCGTTGGTATCTTGAACAGAACGAATCAAAAAAAACACTGAGTCTCGGACTTGGTATTTTATCGGGTGTTATTATCGCACTCACTACAATTTTAATAATCAATAGATAAAAAAAATGAAAAAAATCATTGTGCTTCTTGCTTTACTGTGCGCTGTTTCGGCAAACGCACAACAGCTTATCGGTGGATTAACCCCGACGAGTATTAAGTCCATCCTCACGTTGAGTAACGTTGAAAACACGGCACTCTCAACTTGGACTGGTTCTGCAAACATTACTACCGTAGGAACACTTACGGCATTAACTGTCGGTTCATCTACGGGACTTGTAACGTGGAGTTCGGGTGCGCTTACAAATAACACACTTGCCGCGAATTCATTATTGTTTGCTTCGAGTACTTCCGCCGTGACTGGTAACTCTGCAAACTTAACTTACTCCGCTACAACAGGCGTACTTGATCGTATCTCAGATGCGGGTACGAACACCGTTGTGGATTTGCTGACCGTTACGCATAACAGTTCAGGCTCGATTGTCGCCGCGTTCGGTAGTGGTATATTATTCAACGGGCAAAGTTCTACAACAGCAGATAGAAATTTAGGTGAGATTAACGCACAATGGACAACAGCTACCGATGCTACGCGTGTTGCGAAAATGGTATTTCAACTTGCAAACAATGTAGCACTCACTACGGCGGGTACACTTTTATCCACCGGTATTTTCGATTTACCAATTGGTTTAAGAATAAACGGCGCGGCTTCGAGCGGTAAAATACTTATTGGAGACGGAACAAATTTTGTCGCCTCAACACCAACGTACCCGAACACTTCCGCAACGAGCGGAAAGATTATGGTTTCGGATGGTACGAATTTTGTCGCTTCGACACCGACATTTCCAAACGCTTCTGCCACAACACGTAAGATTATTGTTTCGGACGGAACGAACTGGGTAGCTTCAACTGAGACACACGCCGTTCCAGGTACTGCTGGAAACATCTTAACTTCGGACGGTACGAACTGGACTTCCGCCGCTCCGAGCGCGGGCTTAACTTATACTGCTATAACCGCCGACCAAATCGCCGCCGTCGGAAATGCTTATATCAATAATAAATCAGGATCAATACTTGCTATTACACTTCCCGTTACCGCAAGCGTAGGGCAACAGATAGCAGTGTTTGGTGGTACGAATACAGCGTCGTTCAAATTCGTTTATACGACCAGCCAAAAAATTCATTCCGCCGCAACGACTACGACTGTGACTACCGGAAATCTAACCGCCGCCGAGCAGTGGGCTGTCGTTTTGCTTACGTGCGTTGTAACGAATAATGAATGGAGTGTTACATATTATAATGGTTCAATAACAGCAAACTAAAAATGCGTTACATTGTATCTATCCTATTACTGTTTTCTGCAAACACTATATTCGCGCAACGAATGGTGGGTGGTGTTCTTGACACGAAACTTGTTCCGAGCCAAACAGGAAATTCAGGTAAATACCTCACAACCGACGGGACGGTAACTTCGTGGGGAAGTGTAAGTGCTCCAACGCTCGATATGGTGATTTCACCGGATATGGATAATTCGGTACGGTGGGTTACAGCAACTATCGGTTCGGGGGCAACGGTAGCTTTCGGAACAACTGGTCTCGAAATTCTTACGAGTGCAACAGCCGGTGGAAACGGTCGTGCGAGTTATCAGGCGACAGCCTCTTATAATTATATCCCGAGCACGTCAAACGTTGAGTTCGGAGCGATTGCGGCAGTTGAACTTGAAGGTACTAACTACCAATACTTTTTCGGAATCGGAAGACCGACAACAGCCGCAACTGGTTTGACAATGACAGATAAGAATATCGGTTTTGAATTCCAAAGAAGCGGTGGTACAACGACGCTGTATGCAAGTTGCGGCGATGCCACCACACAAACTCAGGTAAGTATTTCAGGGTTTTCTTCAGGCTCAGATCAAATTTATCAATTCATCAAATACGCAACAGACTCGGTACGCTTTTATTTAGATGGAACTTACAAAACAACGATCATCACAAATATACCAACAGGTTCTACCGTCTGTCTGTTTGGTATGTGCGCTTCAAATCGCAATACCCCCTCGCAAACTATACTCGATGTTTCATCAATGACTTTCAAAAGGAAATTCACACCGTGATAAAATATATTATAATTTTATTGTTGGTTTCTACTCAATCATTCGCTCAGGTTGTGAAAATAATGGATTCGAGCGGTTATCGTATAACATTATTTTCTAATGGCTCTCGATCAATAATTGACACCAACGGAACATTCACAAACTCGAATG
>JANYDV010000063.1 GCA_025363505.1 Bacteroidota bacterium | reverse complement strand
GTCGAATCACTGTTTTCAACGACTTTTTGATCGGTGAAGAGCGTACCCGGTGCCGGTGTAGCGCAGACTTCCTGACCAAAGACTTTCAAGGCTGAACTCAGTGACAAGCTACGACCGTTGGAAGTGCCCGAAATAGTAAGTAAAGCATTGCGGCTACCTTTTACGCTCGGAGTAGCGCAGATATTTACAGCGACCGAGCTACGAGCTTTCAGAACATACGGTAGTGTAATACCGGAGACTGTAAACTCTGACTGCTGTGAACCTGTGATAGCCCAAGTCTTGATGGTAATATCAGCATCACCAAGATTACGAATAGTATCAGGGCGACAGATCTGCTTACCGACTAATGACGAATCATTGGTACCACCAACAACAGATTGCGAGAAGACGCCATAAGCAACACCTGTACCGACGAAGTCGACGGTAACACTGCTTGCAGTATCTCTGCGTGGTTGCTCAAAGGTAGGAATGATGTTAGTGAAGAGCACAAAACGACCAGAGCGCGCTCCTGATTGTCTTGGTGCAAAGCACACGGTGATATCTCTTGATTTATCCGGTGGGATAATTGTATCTGTTCCGGTAAGACGATATACGATATAGTCACCTTCACCGCTGGTTATCAAATTATTAATGATGAAGAGGGTATCACTGCCCGGATTATAGACGGTAAACTTTTTGCAAACGGTATCTCCCTGCGCGACTGAGTCAAATTGAACTCTTGTCGGGGTCACAACGATATGCGGCAAAGTCGCACGTCCGATCAATTGGATTGGCAAGATTGGTAAATTGAGCGCATTCGAAAGGATATTCAGTGTTGCTGCGCGTTGTCCTTCGCGAGTAGGTGTATATATGACCTTAAAGCTATCAATGCCACCGGAAGGGATAGGAATGACAGGGAAGTTTGTAACACTGTACTGATCTGCATCAATACCTACAATGTTATAACCTGAAAGCGTTAATGGTGCGCTTCCTAATGACTTGACGATGACAGTCTCGGTACGAGTACTGCCCATCTTTGTAAGGGTCTTTTTGAATCGAATATTTGTATCAACGCCAATCAATGGTGCAGCGCCTACCCCTTTGAGGGTTACGGTTTGATTTCCGCTGTCGAGACCATTACTGACAATATTTACAACGGCACTACGTGGTCCGTTGATCGATGGAATAAATTTGACAACCAAATTTCCGGTTTGTCCGGGCAAGAGTGGTGCTGGAAGTGAAACGACAGTAAAATCTGAACTCCCAACAATCGTTGCAGAACTCACGGTTAATGTACCTTCGGTACCGGCATGGGTTACCAGGATATTCTTGTTCACGGCTGTTCCGACTGCTTGTGAACCAAAATCTACAATTTTAGGAGCAGTAGAGAGCTGAATATTGGGTGGTTTTACGAATGTAAGTGTATACATTACACTCCCATTGATAGGGTTGTTATAGACATCAACACTATTATCAGGTACCGTTGTGCTTTTTTTCGCATTAGAGCCTTTTACAGGTGTGATGCTTACGAAGTTTGTAGAACCTGTTGCTAACCCGATAGAAGCAGAAGTATTGCCACTTGCACCATAACGATTACCACAGTAGCAAGTGGTATTCATATATTGGTAGTAGAACTCAATAACATTGGTTGTTTCGTAAAGGCGGACTTGCATCGTCCCGTGAGCTTGTGTATAATTCGGCAGTTCAATATCATACCACTCGACTGTTAACACACGATTGGGAGCGGAGCCAGAAGTTACATATCTGATATACGGAGTAAAACATCCTCTTGCACCTTCAGTTACCATTAACTGATCCCAAAATGGAGCAATAACAGGTACGTTAGCACCTGATAAAGTATTGTCATAGTTATTATTGAGTGTGCCAGAACCGAGTGAAATAACCCCACTACTATAGATCTGAAACTGTGAGTAGCTCGTTCCATCAAGGACAAACTTAAACCCGGGGTCCATATTCATTACCCCAAAATTGATGTTATAATTACGATAACCGTCATCATTCCATACGTAATTTGCACTGCCCATATCCCTTGGGGAGCCATAGCCAACGGTAAGCTGATAGTTTGAAGATAATCCCCATGAAGTGGAGTTGCCCAGAACCATCATCACGACCAAAAGTATGGCTTGCAATGCTGTTCTGTTTTTTGTTGAAATGCTACTGTAACGATGTATCATAATATTGAGGAAAAAAGTACGTTTAGCATCAAGTGACGGGTGGAAGTTCGCAACAGGTGGGGAATACGTTACGAAAAATGCTACTTCAACACAAACTCGATACTGCAAATATAAGCATTATTTGATAAAAACCAACAAAAATACTGAATTTGGGAGTAAATTTAATATGGGCTTAATTATTAAAAAAAGACAAAAAAAAAGGGGCACATCATATTGATGTGCCCCTTTTTGTCAGGCAAGATATTATTGAAGCGTTATTTTGCTACAACGATCTGTCTGGTTAATGTTACCGTTGCGCTGGCGAGCGTTACGATGTATGTACCGCTGGTAAGTTCGTTGGCATCAAGACCAACAATATGTACTCCGCTGCTAATACGACCATTAGCAATCGTTTTTACAACTTTACCGGTGATATCAGAAAGAGTCAAACTGATAACTGATTCAGTTGGTGTTGTATAGGTAAACGAGGTCGAAGCACCGAATGGGTTCGGGTAATTCTGACCAAGTGCGAAGCCATCTTGTTCGGTATTTTGACGTACCGATGTAGCCCCAGTGCTTTGCGAAAGATTGATCTCCAGTGCGGCAGCGCAAGCCGGAACCGCATTCGGGAAAGTGATCTTCGCAGTGTAGAGCTTATTAATATCCTTCGGATCATATTTGATCGATGGTTGGATATTACCACCTGCAGGAATGGTCGCAATAGCACCCAAGGTATAAATACCATCATTCGGGGTGATGACCGGTGTTCCCGGTGTCCAATCATAATTACCGTTGTTTTGGATATTGACGGTAAATGTGGTATGTCCACCTGCATTAGCAGGAGGAATGATCGGAGCATCCGCATGGACATTCGCACAAGCCCCAACACCAGCAAGCGGAACAGCAATATCTGCCAAGTTTGGAGTTGAGATAACGACTGTACCATTTGAGATACCCATTGCAACAGGGTGGAATTTGACACAGAATGTCGTAGTCGCACCCGGAGCAATGACTGCTGATGTAGTCGGAGCTACGAGCGTATAATCAGCACCATTAGGTAGTGTAGCAGTATAGGTCGCAGGTACATTACCACAATTGGTGACGGTTACGCACATTGTCGAATCACTGTTTTCAACGACTTTTTGATCGGTGAAGAGCGTACCCGGTGCCGGTGTAGCGCAGACTTCCTGACCAAAGACTTTCAAGGCTGAACTCAGTGACAAGCTACGACCGTTTGAGGTGCCATTGAGATTTAACGATCCATTGCGTAAGCCTTTTGCACTTGGTGTAGCACATATCGTCAATACTCGAGTACTACGAGCTTTGAGTGTGAATGGTAACGTAGCACCTGAGACTGTAAAGTCAGCCTTATCAGTACCAGTAATTGCCAAACTCTTGACGAGAATGTCGGCATCACCATTGTTTTTGATGGTATCCTGACGACAGACCTGAGTGCCGATCAATGCTGAGTCGTTCGTTCCGCCAACGAGTGATTGAGCGAAAATACCGAACGGTACACCATTGCCACTGAAATCAATTAAGATTGTTCCGGCGGTATCTCGACGTATTTGTTCAAATGTCGGAATAATATTGGTTTGTAACACAAAACGACCGGTACGAGTACCTGACTGTTTTGGGGCAAAGCAAACATTGATTACTTCTGACTTATCCGGAGCAATAGAAGTGTGAGTGCCACTTAACGGTGTCAAGAGGAAATCTCCTTCATTACTGACCATCAAGTTATTAGAAATAACAAGTGTGTCACTACCTGGATTATAGATGGTGAGGTTTTTACATACCGTATCACCTTGACCGACAGAGTCAAAAAGCATCAATGGCGGTGTAACGACAATATGTGGAAGTGTCGAACGACCGATCAATGCGATGTCAAGATTTGGCTTGTTTAATGCATTTGTTTGCAATGTCAAAGTTGCTGCATGTTGCCCCTCACGAGTCGGGACATAGGTGATCCACAAGCTATCTTTGCCACCGGGTGGGATGGGATTAGCAGGGAATCGGGTAACGACATATTGGTCGGCTTCAATACCTGAAATCGGGAAAGCTGTCCAATACAGTGCTGCACTACCAATATCTTTAATGATAACCGTTTCCGTACGCGTAGCACCCATCTTGGTCAGGGTCTTTTTGAAACGGATATTTGTATCGACTCCAATAAGCGGAGCCAAGCCAATACCTTTGAGGTTAATGGTCTGGTTTGCGCTATCTTTACCGTTCGATTTGATAGTCAGTATAGCTGTACGTGGTCCATCGGCAATAGGTGTAAAGGCAACAGTGACAACGTCACTTAAACCGATGCCAATCGGGCTAGCAGGAATAGAGACGACAGTGAAATCAGGATTTCCAACAATACTAACCAATGTGCTGGCTAATATCGTTAATGTTCCCTCAGTACCAACGTGTGTTACACCAACATTTGCATTCGTTGTAAAGCCTGTGCTCTGTGCGCCATAATCAATCGTTTTCGGCGAAGTTGAAAGCTGGACATTCAGTGGCTTCAACGGGCAGATATAACGGATATTCGTTGCTGGTGAATAATAGGTAGAGAAGACATAGTCAGTAGATGTCTGGTATGCTTTGTAATCAGAAGAACTGGGGTTTCCATTTATTCCAATACTTGTTTTGTAACCATAATACATATACTGGTTTGTACCATTGTAAAGGAACTCTATGACATTTGTGCCTTCATAGAGTTTTACCTGCATACCCATAGTGTATCCATAGTAGTACCCATAAAAACCATAGATAGCATAATTTTTGTACTCAATGGTGAATATACGTGAGCCAACCGATCCTGTGGTCTGATAATAGATACCCCCACCTGCATCACCATTAACGGTTGATGCGTAGATATGAGACCATGGCATCATTAGGTTAGGGAAGCTGGAATTACTGATTCCGTTTCCGGCATTATAAGTATTATTAGCAGCAAATCCGGAAGCACCGTTCCAATAGACATAATAGGTCGATCCTGCCGTGTAGGCGACACTATCATAATTGAAGTCGAATGGTAAGGGAACAGTACTATAGCTTGCGTAACCATACGTATAAGTGCTTGGAGCCGTGTACAACAAATTTGTACCGGCTTGACCATAAATAGAACTGAAACCCCCACTAAAATTCTGGGCAGTATAGTTCTTACATTGTCCAGTATATGTCTGAGCCGATACTTCGGAAGTTGCTCCAAAGCACAACATCGAACAAAGCAGGACTATAAACAAAAAGAGGTTTTTTGTTTGCGTTGTCATAATTATTAGATGATTTAATGATTAAAAACTTATCTCACTATTGGGTGGATGCTCATAACAGAAAGTTACTGTATCCTCGTGGTCTCCTTCTCATACACAACTCACCACAATAGTCATACAAATATAATACACTTTTAACGCCTTGGCAAAAAAAGGGCAAAACAGCGTTTAAAGGCTTTTGCGTGTCATATAGAGTTTGCCGATCAAAGCACCGATCGTGAACACCAACGAAACATAATATGACCATAATGCGACGACTGCCACAAATGCATACGCACCATAGACCGCACCAAAACTGGATATCTTGTGAAGATAGAATGTAAAGACGTATTTCATTAATTCTATGAGCGTTACCGTGATTACCGTTGATAAAGCAGCAACCTGCCACGGTATTTTTTGATGAGGAAGGGTGCGAAATAAGTAAAAAAACAAGATCACCATTAACACAAGAGGGATAAATGCCGCAACCGTGCTATTGATAATGCTTGATAAGAAAACCGGCAAGAGTTCATCGCCAATTTTTTCCATAGCCCCTATGATAGGGTTTACCAATATGGTGATCAATAGGAAAAAGGAGACCATAAAGATCATTCCAATATCTTTGAGTTTCAAGAGAGCCATATTATGTCTGGTCTTGATATTAAATATAGCATTGACCGCCGAACGAAGAGAAGTGAATAATGCCGAGGCGAGCCACACTAAGACCACTAATGCAATAATACCCGGAAGGAGGGAAACATCGGATATATAAGAAAATTGATTTTGCACCCATTCCTGGAGCATTCCACCATATTGCTGAATCGGCAGGCTTCGTTGAATATAGCCAATAACAGCAATTTTTGCATTGTCATCATTTTGCATGATGAGCGAGAATATTTGAAACAGTATAAGCGAGAGGGGGATAATGCACAGCAAGACATTGAAAGCGATGCCGGAGGCAAATATAAAGCAATGATCCTCATCCAAGCCATTCCAAAGACCGAGAGCGTAGTATTTTATTCTGTCTTTAAGTCTTGCGCGAAATAATTCTTCCATGATACAAAAATACGGTTATAAGCACATCAGGTGTTCAATTGTCGCGCAAACGAAGACGCAACACTCGCCGAGAAAATTCTGTTGGTAACATTTATGATCACCACCATTAGCACCGACATCTTGCAAGCCGAAGCGATATTGCGTTCGGGTGGTGTTGTTGCTATCCCTACCGAAACAGTCTATGGTCTTGCGGCGAATGCACTTGATGCAAAAGCCGTCACAAGTATTTTCGAGATCAAAGAGCGTCCGTTCTTCGATCCATTAATTGTTCATACGGCTTCGTTGGAAAGAGCGAGAGCGTTTGTCGATCATATCCCGGATTGGGCTGAGGAGTTGTTCGCAATGTTTTCACCGGGTCCGATGACGATCATTCTAAAAAAACGCTCGATTATTCCTGATATTGTGACTTCCGGTTTAGAAACTGTCGGCATCCGCATCCCAAATCACGCACTGACATTATCATTGTTGAATAATCTTGATTTTCCGCTTTCGGCACCGAGTGCAAATCCGTTTATGTATGTCAGCCCAACATCATCAGAGCACGTCAATAAACAACTCGGTGGAAAGATACCATATATATTAGATGGCGGAAGCTGTAACGTCGGTGTCGAATCAACTATCATTGCTGAGATTGATGGCAAGCCTTCGATCTTACGTCTCGGAGGTTTACCGATTGAGGATATTGAGCGAGTGATAGGGAGCATTTCATTTCACAAGAATTCATTATCGAAGCCAATCAGTCCTGGGATGCTTGAGTCGCATTACTCACCCCGAAAGAAAGTGATTCTGGGGCGACCCGCGCAGGGTGTTGGTGAAAACAAACGTATCGGGTATATTGGGTTTGAATTTCCGGTTGATGGAATACCAATTCACCATCAAAGAATTCTTTCTTCGACAGGTGCTCTTGCAGAAGCGGCACGAAATGTATTTGGTGCCTTGAGAGAATTAGATTCGCTTGATATTGAATTAATCTATGCTGAACTGGTGCCCGAGCTTGGGCTTGGAAGAGCGATAAACGATCGTCTCAAGAGAGCAGCGGCATAAAAAATTATTACTTTTAAAAAAAAGAGGTCACCGAAGCGACCTCTTTTTTTTTATACATTTATTTACTTTACGATGTTCATTTGTTTGCTAAGCGACCCATATTCGGTCTTGAGTGAATAAATATAGATGCCTGATGCAAATGGCGATGCATCAAAAGTGACGCTGTGCTTTCCGGCACTTTCACGTTGTGATACCAAGCGAGTGAGGGTATTTCCTTCGAGACTGAGAATTGAGAATTCCACGAAAGAAGCTTTCGAGAGCTCGTAGGTGAAAGTCGTTTGATGTGAGAATGGATTTGGATAATTGTTTTCCAAACTAAACGTCGGTGCCTCTTGATCAGTAACAGCCGATGAACTGGTGCCCACACCACTGAGATTGATTTTTAAGAGTTGATCAATCGTTGGGGTGCATTGCTTGAATGTAATGCTCCCATCGTTTGTCCCGAGAGATTGCGGTACAAAAGCAAATGTTAATTTACCATCTGCACCCGGAGCAATGATTTGATTTGCACCGGAACGGTAAACAAACGGTCCGTTTACTGAAGGCATACCCGGTGTCCAAGAAATATTTCCGACATTGGTCAAGATCAAATCAAATTCCGAACTGGTATTGCCAACGGGGGTTGGTGGTACTAATGGAGCTGAGACAATCACCTTTGCTGATGCGCCGGTGCCTGAGAGAGTGATATTCATATTCGGAACGCCCGGTGAGGTGACAACGGCATTTGCATAAGCAGAAGTTTTTACCGTCGGAGCAAATCGGATTGTAAAGAAAGCACTTTGCAACGGATTTACCGGTGCAGTTGATGTTGCACCAAGCACTGTATATGAACTTGTCGAATCATTTTTGATCGAAAGACTATAGATTGCAGGTCTCTCGCCACAATTCTTCACTTCAATTTTTTGCGTATCGGCAGAACCAACAGCAATTTTCTTTTCCGTGAAGAGCACAATAGGCAACGCTGTTGCGCAAGCCTTCAAGCCATAGAGACCCAAGACAATATTGGTCGTGACGGTTTTGCCATTGCTGGTACCGACGATATCAAGCTTGCCGATGCGATTGCCTTCAGCCGATGGTGTGCCACAGATGGTAAATGTTGCATACTTGCTCGGTGCGATGCTTACCGGTGTTACAGTGCTTACAGAGAAATCTGCCGCGTCCGGTCCGCTGACAGATGCTGATTTGATGTTGATATATTCTGATCCTTGATTATACACTGTGTCAATGTGACAAATAACGGTGCCAACAAGTGCAGAATCACGTTTGAAGATCATCGGTCCCACTAACTTCCCAAGTGGAGTGCCATTGCCGCGTAGTTCGATACTGATTGTCGAAGAATCCTGACGTGGGGTTTCGTAGGTAAGCGGCAGGTCAGTCTTGAACGAAATACGTCCTTGACGAGTACCACGCTGAAGCGGATTGAAGCAGACTTGGATTGTACGAACATCACCCGGATTGAGTAATGTGTCTTTGCCTGTTAATGGAGTAAAGCTGAAATCACCATCATTGCTCGAAAGATATTGTTTTGTAATGCGTACTGGGTCAGTCCCCGGATTCGTGAGTGTGATGGTACGGCAAGCCGTAAGCCCCATATCAATCGAATCAACTTTCAAGATATTCGGCGAAATAGACAAACGAGGATTGATACGTTTGTCAATGCGAATATAATTGAGTTTCAATGCTTGTGGCATCGTAAAGATATACATACGAGTGGGGATATTCGTATTAATGATTGTGCCGTCACTATTCGGAGAATTGATGCTAAAATCATTGTCCTCCGTCATCGCAATAGTCGAATCATTCATAATTGTTAATCCCTCAGGCTTTTGAAACAACGGATCCCATCCATTTGCAAGAGCGTCAAAGTAGAGTTGCTTTTTGACAGGGACAATACCGTAGGTCGGGAAAAGACTAACATCGAGCCCCTCGATTGTTTTACCACCATAATTCTCTGAGGTGATAGGAGTTGCATTTCTAATATCAATCTTAAATACTTTTTTTGAGTCTTCACCACTTTTAACCGAATGTTCTACAACTAAAAACTCGTAATCATTAATAGCAGTCATATCTCCAAGTTTCCAATTAGAGTTCTTATTATTAGTTGTTGGAAGTTCATGAACATACGCGAACATTCTCGTTTTTCCGGTAGCAGGATCAATCTCAAGCATACGATGTGTACGAGAGTTATCACCTATTGCTGCATTAGGCCAATACAAAGGCTGTTGCACAATTGCATAGACTTTTCCTTTTGGAGTGACAGCAAGACATTCGAAGCCTTTATTGGGATTGCGGTATTTAAAAACTGTATCGATCAGAATATCTTCAGGTACACTTTGGAACGGCGCATAACGACGAATTAATTTCCCGCTTTTCTTATCGATATTCCAAACGGTTGTGCCATATTCTTCACAGACCCAGTAATCATTATTAATTCCTGGTGCGATGCCTTCGCAATCAATTCCATAGTTATCCGGAGGGATCGGATTAAAATTCAAATCCCAAGCGGCTTCACCGGTATTTCCGAATCCGAGCGATGGGGGTACACCTGTTGTGGGTGTGCCATTTGGACGTTTGATCGGAAGTGTGCTAACGATTCGGATGGAATCGGATTCAGCAGCAATTTGAATAATCGTTGGTGAGAAATTCGGGAAAGGGAATACCAGTGTCGATATTCCACCATTGAGCACATCAGCCGAAGCATTGGCACCGCGATCTGTGATCGTTGTAAACATATTTCCACTACCCGGAATATAGTCAAGACCGGAAAAGCCTGAAAGAGACACATTCACTCCGTTTAATACACCAACCAGTGGTGATGTTCTGAGTAAAAAAGATTGTGTTTTCACATATGTTGGTACGATAGCAACGGTCGCCGATTTCCCATTGAAAGGTACAAAATCTTTAGAATCAGGATTTTGTACACTTAAGAACATTGTTTCGAAATCGGGTGTGAATGATAGACCACCTGGCTGACCGGTGATAGGACCATTTGCAAAACGTTTTAAGCTATCAATGAGGATATTTGTATTTGCAAGATCAAAGACATATACCTCATTAATAATACTTTTGCTCAACGAGCGATTCGCTGTGGTCCCTTGGATGTCCTCACAAATATAAAGAAGATTTCTTTTTGCATCAATGCTGAGACTGTTAGGATTAGAAAAATTTGTCTTTGGATTGGACCCACTGCCACCATTTAAGAATACAGAAAGCCTATTAGAGTTGACATCAAATTTTAAAAGACGTCCATTGGTATCAGCATAAGTAGTTGCGGTTTTGAGATATGGTAAGTGATGTAGCGCAGCGGTGCCGCCCAACGATGTCGATAGAGTGACATCACCAAGATCAACGCCCGATTCTGATATATAAATAGTCCCATTCGGAGCGCGAGTAATTCCTTTGAGACGTAAAAAGAATGTTGCCCCCATACGCAAAGCAACATCGTGCGCAATATTCAAAGAATCGCGCACTCTTGGGATATTAAGCCATAAGCCTGTTGATCCGTCGAGTGATTGTTTATATGCCGAGAGCTGCCCGAGCGAATAATCTCCGCTATTGTCAGCAATAAAACGGAAGAACACTCCTCCAACGGCATCATCAGTCATATAGACTGTTTTACCATCAGGCATAAACAATGCACCCTCGTGTGAGAAACGTCCCATCGCAAAACGTTTGCCAAGATTTTTATTGTTGACAACATCATACTCGTCCATCCATCCATAATTTAGATAGCGCTTATAGCCACCGAAATCACTCGTGTCTGACCACAATTTTGTCTTGAGTGCTGCGTTATTGATCGGCGGATTATTTTCTCCCGTCATTACTGTACCGGTGGTAGTTACTCCGCCGGAAGTATTATTCCATGTCAACCCTATTGTCGAAAAATCAGCTTTGATGGCTGTTGTACTTTTTATCCACTGGGCAAGATCTTTACGTACCGGTACAATCGACGCACCCCCGCCATCACCTTTAGTGGCATTGCCACTGGTTGAAGCATTGGTAATAAACAGCCATCCGTCCACGCTTGAGCCACTGCGAGGAACATAGGCGGAAAGATCAAAATTATCCTTTGTTGTCTCAAGTAAAGTTGTGCTTGTATTTTGAACCGTATCACCGGCAGTAAAAGCTGTTACCCATGAGTATCCGATCGGAAGATAGACCCATTTTGAAGCAAAATTTGTATCAATTGGATTGAATGTTACCTGTGCCTGAATCAGGCTGGTTAGGAAAGTACAAAAAAATATGACAATAAGTAGTTTTTTCATAAGCGTAAGATAAATGTTCAAGAATGACTTGATTTTTTACAATCGGGCAAAAATACCCATCTCATTTTAGCGAAGTGTTACTCCTACATTATGAAATAAATCTTTTTATTAATGAAGAAATAATACTTCGATTTGGCTGATATTATTTTATATCGTGTTGCGGGTGATTTGATCACGAAACATTGGATTAGTTACACATTGATGATTTTCTTGGTAACTTTGCACAGATTTTTACATTCTTAATCAAATAATGGCTACAAAAACCCCAATTACGGTTGCTCGCGGAGACGGTATCGGACCGGAAATCATGCAAGCGACATTAGATATTATCCTCGGCGCAGGCGCACAGCTCGACATCGAAGAGATCGAGATCGGTGAACAGCTCTATCTCAAAGGAATTTCAACGGGTATCGAACCCAGTGCTTGGGAATCGCTTCGCCGTACCAAAGTATTCCTCAAAGCTCCGATCACTACACCACAAGGTGGCGGCTATAAGAGCTTAAA
>JANYDV010000058.1 GCA_025363505.1 Bacteroidota bacterium | reverse complement strand
ATTTCTCAATATTCTGTGCCTTATAATAATACTCCCCATCCTGAAAGTAGGTGTTGCTTTCCCCCATATCAGTAATAGAATTGTCTAAGAAAAGGAAAGAAGTATCCGGATCATTTTTTTTGACAAAGGAAAACACACTTTTACTTCTAATGGAAATGTCCATTAGCGGGTGTTCGATATGTGTGCGAAAAAAAATCGTCCCGGAATCTAGTGAAGAAAAATGTTTTAAGTATTTGCGTAAAGAATTAACAGAAGTATCTTGATTTTGCTGTGCAAAAACAAAAGATGGCAAAAATAATATTATAAAAAAGAATCTTTTCATCTTGACTGAAATGATGTATATATAGTAAGCGTTCCCGAGTTATAATTGAGTTTTGTTGTACTTTATATCCATTCTGCTTTCGAATGAATGAATAGTAGGGGTGGAAACCCGACTAATCAATAAATATGAATATTGCTTTCAACTTCCACACAAATATACAACGCTTCAAACCAAAAAGCGGAAAGAATATCTTACTCATAGACCTTCAAATTCTTGATCTCTGCGATGTTTTGTAAGCCTCTTGCCATTACTTGTAAGCCTTCGGAGATGCCGGAGCACTTGATGCCGAGTTCGGTTTGGGCTTTGAGTGTTACGAGCGCAATACTTCTGGGGCGTTCGGCGATGCCGGTTTCTTTTGAAGGATCGAAGTGAGTGCCACGAATGAATGAGGATTCAAGATGGAATGTATCGGCGGTTTGTAATGCAAGTTCATAGCGGGAAAGTAATTCAGGTCCTGCAATATGATAGACGCCTGTTTTTTGTAATTCCACAGCTCTGATAAGTGCCAGAGCAACGTCGTCAATCAGCGTAGGAGTTGCCGCGAGATCGGTATAAGCATTCATCACTTCGTTTTTGCGAAGTTTTGAAAGTGTTTCGAGTACAAAGTTTTTCTTGCCATTTATTCGAACGACCTCAGCACCATAGAGCATTGAAGTTCGAATTACTAAATGTGCAAGCCCTGAACTCTTTAGGGCATTTTCACTTGCAAGTTTTGTGCGTCCGTAATAGTTAAGTGGGTTTGGCGTTGCGCCTTCAGCATAGGGTGACTTGGTGCCATCAAAAATATAATCAGTCGAGAGATGGACAATACGTGCATCAACCCGCCGTGCACCTTCAATAAGATATTCTATTGCACGAACATTTGATTTCCAGGCTGTTTCACGTTGAGTTTCGGCAAGATCGACATTCACCACTCCAGCACAATTTACTATGACATCGGGTTTGTAGCGAACGATAAGATCACGGACGCGGTCACGATCAGCAAGATCAAGTGGTTCGTAAGCGGCAATACGTTGTTCGCGAGCAAGATCATCATAGAGCAACTTATCCTGACGTGCTGTCAGGATAAGATCGCATCGAGATTCATCAAGAAACGTACGGAGCGTATGTTGCCCAAGAAAACCGTGAACGCCCGTCAGAAAGACAGTCTCACGACGACGGGGGCGCAAGATTGTCATTGAGACTGTTAATACACAACAATCGACGCAACGCCGACAAGTGATTGACCTGCATAGACACCGACGGTGTAGCCGCCTGTATTTAACCGACCAAGTTGAATCCGGTGAGCGTGCTCGCCCTCAGTTTCTTTTCCATACGTAGTGCTGAATACTTCACGACCAAGAATGTCGCGAACGACAATACGAATATCAGAAGTAGTATTCAAAGAATAATTCACGGTCGTATGATCAGTCACAGGATTGGGATAAACCGACAGAATCGACGTAGGATTTGCATACGTTGATATAGCCGTGCCATTAGTCGGACCATCTACTAACGTGATCTTCATTACCTTTGAAGAGTTACCGCTATTGAGCACCGTGACCCAAACTTGAGTACCATTCGAACGAGGGTCATACTCAATACCGCGCACGTTTGTCCCGTTGTTGCCACCTTCCTGTACAAACCAAGATGAAAGCTCTGTTCCGTCGGTACGAGAAAGCTTCAAAATATAGCTATCGTAGAGCGATGCATTGGTTGAGTTACCTTGGAAGTCAGTCCATGTATGAAGCAATTCACCATTGAATGAATTAAGAGTCAGGCAACGAGGTCCGAATGCGGCTGAACGTGCAAGCTCGAAATCGTCGTAGGAGATTGAAGGATCGGTTTTATGAACACGGTGTATCACATTATTATTTCTATCGGCAAGAAACAGTGTATCACCAATCACCAAGACACCCGTACCATAGGTAGAAGGTGATGTCCATTTATGCACAATTGATCCGGTGGTAGTAATCTCGAAAATATTCGAGGCTGTGGTTGTTTGTAATGCCTGATGAACAAACAAATGCTTTGTCAGCACATCGTAGCAAATACCGGTGAAGCTTTTGCCACCTGAAACACTAATGTTTCCTGTGAGAGCACCTGTTGTCGGATCCATTTTATAGATCTTATTGTCAGCGTCATTGAAATTAGTTACAAATAGAGTAGCATCATCACCGTCATACGCTAAATCATACATATATAACGCTTGCTCAGAAAAAACTGAAAGTGTCGAGCCTGCCACACGCGTTGTAATTTTGAATTGACGTGAGAGCAATACCTCTGTGCCACTGGTGACTCGAACAAGTGCTTGTTGGCTTGAGGGGAAATTTACCGCATTGATATGCAGGGCATTACCCGGTGCCGCATCACTGATTGTTTGCCATGATTGTGCATTATCAGTGCTGATTTCTACTTTGGCTCCCGTAGGCACACCATACCATGATATGTCAGTCGGTTCACCGACGAACCATAGACTTGAGATAGTCGGAGTCGTTACACCCGAAGGTACATCTTCCATTGGTGCTTCCCAGACTGATCGTCCGTGAGTGCCGACTCGAAGCAATTTTCTCGATCTATGTGCACCCATTGCAAAAATTGCGACGTTGGGCAATCCCGTGCCATACGGCACCCAGTTGATACCATCGTCAGGGGAATAGAATACCCCGACATCTGTGCCTACATATAGATGAGAAGGATGTGTCGGATCGATGACGATAGCATTGCAAGAAATATCCGGCAACAGTCCTGAGACATTTGCCCAAGTCAGACCAAAGTCAGAAGTTTTGAAGATATGTCCTGCACCAAATCCGCTGAGTGTAACATAAAATGTCATCTTAGAAGCGGGACTTACGGCAAAAGCCGTAATACTTCTTCCGGGAAGCCCGCTGGAAGCTTTGAATGTAAGACCATTATCAGGTGTCGTCCAGACGTGACCGTCTGTTGTACCGATCATCACAGATTTACCATCACCTGCTGGTCCGATGGCGTTGATATATGCACCGGCACCGGTCGCAAGTTTTTTGTTACGTCTTGTCCAAGTTGTTGAGTTGTTGGCAAGAATATACAAATATTGTGATCCTGTATAGAGAATATGATTTGCCTCATCCTGTGCAATCGGCTTCAGCCAACCCACGCTGTCGGATGTAGTAATTCCATTACTAAAATCCTGTTCACCACTGCTTGGGTCCCATTGGGAAACATTAAACGAAGTCGGACGATTAAAGTAGAGTGTCGTATGATCTTTTGAATCTACTATAATATTCCCACCATCGCCACCACCGAGAACATCCCAATTGTCAACACTTGAACCGCCTAAAATACCATTGTCTTGAGTACCAATATATGAAGCATCATCCACAGTTTGATCAATGGCAAGACTATATGCTTGTGTGATCGCCGTGCTATCATCACTCACATCAAAGGTGTTACCACGATCAAGAGAGCGTGCGACACCACCATCGCCGGTAACAAACATCGTATCTGATTTTGATGCAAACGCTGCCGCGTGTTGATCGGGGTGTGTACCACCCGGTTGATATGAATTTGCAACATCGTTCCAGCTTCCGCCACCGTCATCGGTAGCCCAAACAGAAATAGCACCTAAAAGAAAATGCTCAGCATTTTTGGGGTCGCGAACAAGATAAGCATCGTACCAACCTTGATACCCACCTGCAACGGCGAATGGATCGTTACTTCGGAAACCTCCGGAAATGTCGTCCCATGTTGAGCCACCATTGGTCGATCGTGACATCCCTTCAAATCCGCCGTTATAATTGATCGAAAGATCAACAAGATCATTTGGGTTCAGAGGATTGACAGCGACATGCATTCTGCGCATCTCATTATATTGATGTACCTGATACCACAACGCGCCGCCGTCGTCTGAACGGTAGATACCATGACTTGGGATCGCAGCATAGATGACATCATTGTTCTCACCGGCTACAAAATCCATATCGGTCACTGCGCCCGGAGGGAAGGTACCGCTCATACGAGTCCAAATACCACCACCGTCTTTTGTAACGTAGAGTCCGCTACCCGAACCTGCACCGGCGGCATAAATAACGTTTGATTGGACCGGATGAACGACGATCTTACTAAATGCACCTACATTACTTAAACCGATAGGAGTCCAACTCGCCCCGGCATTAGTCGAACGATAAATACCACCTCCAAAAAAGGAGCCAAAGCCTTGCGCGAATTCACCCGTACCTGCATAGATAGTATTTGGGTTTTTGGGGTCAATGGCAAGTGCTCCCATAGCCAGTGAAGAGAGACCATTTGATACAGGGCGCCATGCATCGCCGCCATTGGTCGTTTTCCAAATTCCTCCGTTGGCTGCCCCCATATACGCAATCTGTGAATTGACAGGGTTGACGACAATCGTATTGATCCTACCGCCATGTGGTCCGCCGATACTCGCATTGATATTATATGGTCCGATATTCGTCCATTGTGTTACAGCGAGAGTATTATTGTGGGAGTGAGCGGCATTGGCAAGAGCCGCGCGTTGATCGACAGCGCGTTTATATGCACCCTCTGGTATATATCCGAGACCAAAGGTGCGTTGATGGAAAAACCATTCATAGTAGCGTTCAAGTCCATTTACCTCTTCTTCGTTCT
Organism: Bacteroidota bacterium; assembly: GCA_025363505.1. GTDB lineage: Bacteria > Bacteroidota > Ignavibacteria > Palsa-1295 > Palsa-1295 > JAFDZW01. Next base: position 910 of record JANYDV010000058.1, on the reverse strand, counting down.
CAGACGAAGGTTTATTGAGCCATTGGGCAGAAACGGTTGTAGAAAGCAAGAGAAGCGCAGATGCGCACACAACACGGACAATATTCTTCATAGTATCGAGATGATTGATCAATTATGAGCTTTTTCTAACGGATTTTTCCATAGATTCGATTCAATACCCTTCGAATTAAATGCACGCTCTTCGGCTAAACGCCATATATTTTGACATGGGAATCGATCATGTTCGAGGGTATCATCGAGAATGATCGAGTCAACAACAGGTGATAGATCCTGAAGTAGCATTAACTCACTATAATTAAAGACACGCGAAATGAGTGTAAGTCGCAATCCATTTTTCAACAATTCTTCGCAAACAGCTCTTATTTCGCTTAGATCCTCAAGATTTTCTAAATAATATTTTAGTCTACACCCCCCTAAAAGTTTAATAGCAAGTGCATCCTCTAAGATATTGTTTTTATGATGGATAAGAAAAGAAAATCGTTGAGCAGTAAAGGTCTTTATCAGTTCACTTATTGTTGCTTTTGGTGTTTTGGCACTGACAGTTATTCTATAGATCCCATTGTCAAAAAGTCGTTGTATTTCTTGGTGCGAATCAAAATGATCGAGCGAAATTCCGAGTGGGATGTCTATTGCAGTTCTAATCTGTTGAATAATGGCAATCCCTTCGTCCGAATAAGGCGCCGTATCTTCAAAGAACAAATGCAATGCCTTCGCATTTTCCATTCGGAGAATTCTCGTTCGTTCAGGTAAATGGTCGTATTCAGGGAGGTGGTGCTCGGAAAAGTAATCCACCGGCGGTAAACATTTTCCTGATCGGATATGGATTGACGGTATAATTAGTAACATTTTTGCAAATCAATAGTCAATTAGTAGCCCAAATGTATATTTTTGTAAGAATCTTGATAAATAG
>JANYDV010000043.1 GCA_025363505.1 Bacteroidota bacterium | reverse complement strand
CCGAAAGCTCGCCCGATTTTTTAATGAAATTAAAAGATGCTTACAGCAAAACCCGTGGTGTGTCGATTGATTATGGTGTGATGGAGCGTGCATCGAACGTCTATGTGCTACGTGCGAGTACCCTCGGCTGGAGCGATCTCGGCAGTTGGGATGAAGTCTGGAGACTTTCAGAAAAAGATTTGAGTAATAATGTTGCCGACCAAGATAAAAACATTATTGTCAGAAACTCCAAAGGGTGTTTGGTTCTTACACGTTCGGATAGATTGATTGTCCTCAATGGAGTAAATGACTTGGTCGTTGTACATTCCGGGGATGCGATCCTTATCACTCATCGGGATGCCGCTCAGAACGTTAAAGATGTGGTTGATTATCTCAAGCGTAACGGACGTAATGAGTATCTCTAAATGAGTATCTCTTCTATTAGACCTACCTTTTATCTCTTTTCTGTAGTAGCGGCGGTATTGTGCGGTGCATTCTTCGTCGGTTGTGCATCACCCCTCATTCGTGCGGTTGGTACACAGGAAGGCTTAGCTTCATTTTATGGGAAGGGGTTCGACGGGCGTAAAACATCGAGCGGTGAGGTCTTTGATATGAATAAACTTACTGCGGCACACCGAACGTATCCATTTGGTACAATATTACGAGTAACTAATTTAAAAAATGGGTTACAAGTTGATTTAAAAATAAATGATAGAGGTCCCCTAAAGCCTGAACGCATAATTGATCTTTCTTATGGTGCCGCTAAAGCTATAGGATTAGATAAGTTAGGGCTTGCACGAGTTCGGTTGGAGGTCCTGGAGTGGGGTCAATAAAAAAAACCTCAAAAATCACTGCGTAGGTGTAACAAAAAGAGTATTCGGAAGTTTATCAGAGACGCAGTTTTACGGTTTTTGGTGAAGAAATTGAGTATATTTGTAAGAATTACTCGATTACAGCCGAACTCTGATTGGCTTCGGGTTGTTATCCGCGCCCGTAGTTCAACTGGATAGAACGTTGGATTCCGATTCCAAAGGTTGAGGGTTCAAGTCCCCCCGGGCGCACTCGAAACCTGATACCGTAACATTGTATTTTAGCTATATTTATAGATGATTCGCTCACAAAGAAAACTTAACGAAGACGTCGCGCCTGCCGAACAGCAGCTTTCGCAAAGCGAAAAGCTGATGTTGGGCTATGCCAATACTACTTCGTGGGTTTCTGTCAACAAACAAAAGGTGATCGGCGGCGCAGTGGTGCTCGTTGTTATTATCGCAGCCTTGTTCATCTGGCGCTCTAAAGAGCAAGAATCCGCTGAGCGTGCCGAAGCATTGTTGACTCGAATTACCCCTTATTTTCAAGGGAATGACTGGCGCAAAGCCATTGATGGCGATCCAAGTAATCGCATCCAAAATGAGCCTATTATGGGGCTTCGACAGATCGTTGCCGACTATGGTTCGACCAAAGCGGGACAGCTTGCTAAGCTCTCGCTTGGCAATTGCTATTATTATTTAGGGAAGCTTGATAGCGCATTAGCCGCATTTGACGCTGTTTCGACCGATCTTCCGCTGGTCAAGTCATCAGCCGCTGCAGGAAAAGCAGCTATTTTAGAAGACAAGGGTAACAAAGAGGAGGCAGCGAAGTTATTCATCTCAGCAGCTTCAGTCGAGCCCATTAATCCGCTTAATGCAGATTACTCTTATGCCGCCGCTCGTAACTACGAGCAATCGGGCAAAAAAGAAGAAGCTATAAAAGTGTATCGCAAGTTATTGGAAGACTATCAGGGGACGTACTTTGATGATGCCGCGAAGCGTGCATTATTGAGGCTTGACGTGCCACTGTAAAAAACTTTCGTATATTTGCAAGTCTTTAATAAGTAACGCAGATAAACCGGCGCATTTGTGCCGGATTAGCTGTTTCGATAGTAAGAGGATGCTTGTGTAATGCAGGCTACTATTTGTAAGAAACATTAAAAACCGAGGAATTGGTGAAAATGTCGAGTCAAGAAATGAATAACAATGTCGCGCTTATACAAGCGCACCCACAACAGAGTGTTTTGTCAATCCGTAAATTTTTCACTCACGGAGGAAGTATGCAGCGTTTATTGATCGCATTATTGTTCTCTCTCGTATTCTTGGGCGTGGCTCAGGAATCGAAGGCGCAATTTGTCGTCCATGTCAGCGGGTATCTTACGCCCAGCCAGACAAGGACGTTTTATTCACGTACGCCTGGGAATACCCAGACCGATACGGTTTATGTCATTTCCGGTAATTATAGTATCTCCGGCAAGCTTCTTATTCAAGAAGGTGCTGAAGTGCAATTCTTGCCAGGTGGTCGTATCGTCGATTCAGTCGGCGGTAAGATCATCGCGAACGGATTCACCGGCTTGCGCCGTCGTATCCAGTTCCGCGGAGTGAACATTAATAGTAACTCTTACGAATGGGGTCATATCCTCGTTCTTCCAGGTGCTGACTCGGTGTTCTTCGCGAACTGCCGTTTTGCATATTTCCGCAAGAAAGAGTCTATTGACAACCAATTGTACTTCGGAGCCGTCAATATTGCCGGTGACCCGAAGCTGACAAACTCGTTGGCTATTGTTCGTGCCGCTAACGGTACGGGTGGTGTTATGACGACCTTCTCAGCAAAAACATATCTTTATGACATCATCGCCGATAGTTGCCAAGCAATTTATCGCGGTGGTGCTTTTGCATTCTTGCAAGCTCCTTCGGATTCTTATTTCCCGGGCGATGATGGTCGTTTAGCTTTGGTTAATCGCCGCGTTCGCAAACTGTTGATTCGTGATACTCGTGTATTTAACGAAACTACAACTCCGAACAGCCATCCGAATTGGGCAGATACCGGCGCTTATGGCGGTGCTATCTATATGGGGGCACGTTTGGGCGCGACCTCTAGCGATTTCCGTTCTTGCTTCCTTGGCTATTCAGATAGCACGGGCTTGAACTTCCCAGGCAATCTTGATAAAACAACTGATAGCATCCAGCTTGAGCGTTGTACAGTTAACAACCCGAAGGACAGTCTTATGACAAAGCCTCGCTTTTCGGGTGATGTTCCTAAGGACTCAATCAATCAGCAGGCTTATGGCGGCGGTATTTATGTTGGTGACTATACCGGCTTGACTGCTTCGTTGATTGGTTGTAATACCGACAGCGCAATTGCTGCTTCGGGTGATAAGAATATGCGTGGTGGAGCTATCTATGTTGGTAAGCTTTCGGCTGACCCTTCATGGTTGCCGCCGCCATCAGTAAACTCACG
>JANYDV010000011.1 GCA_025363505.1 Bacteroidota bacterium | reverse complement strand
CTTCCGGCTTGTAGCCAACGATTGATTTCATCAACTCCCGACGCGTTTCGTTCGATTTGTGATCTTTCACTTGGGCATATAATTTGCTGTCGTCGCCGGGCACAGGCAACGTACCGGCGCTAAGGATTCTTTTTTCTACTTTGATATTGCTCATGTTCTTTTGGTTGGGTTGTACACTCTTTTGATTTGCGCCGTTGTCGATGGATGTTTGTGGCATCGTACCGCCTGGATTCGCGGCGGGGTTGTCATCGGCGGCAGTGGCAGTGGCATCGGGGGCGTCATCGTTATCTCCGCCATTGAGTAATGCCGCAGAGAATGCCGGTGGCGACATCTTAACTTTTTTCGCCGCGGCGGCGATTGACTCCTCTGTCCATTTGTAACTGACACTCGGATCGCCATTCTCATATAGCATATAGTCATCGTGCGATAAGCCAAGCGTTGTTGCCATATCGGTATCACCGATACCAGCCTTGACGCGAATCTGCTGCAATGATTTGCCGAAACCATCATCCGCCGGGTCACCGGCATCTTTTTGCTGTGGCACATCAGCCGACAAATCATATCCGCTTTTGCCATACATTGACAAACCTTTGATCTGATCAGCAAATGGCTTGATCGCATCGGACAATTGAATTGCGACACACCACGCACCGTCTTTGATGTTCGGATAGTTTTCGTGGCTGCCCTTTTTGATAAAGCTTTCGACTACCGTGCCCGCGCCTTTTTCGAGATTATGCTGCACATCGACATTCCCTTGTCGCGATTTCAGCATAAATTTATGCGCGGCTTTCTCGATCTCGGTTGCGTCGGTAAAATCATATTGAAGATCGACGGTATCAGGTTCGTACACCGTGCCATAGACCAAGCCCTTCATGGCATCTTTCGAGATGATCTTCATATCGAATTTGATCTTCGCTGTTTTGCCATCAGCATTTTTCATGACAATAGGCTTGTCGTTTGCCGGTACATCAACGAGCGAAATATATTCGACATCAAGATCGACCATCTTTTGCGCTTTGCCTTTTTGCAGACTCTTTTTCATGCGCCCAAGAAATGGCACGAGTGCGAGCGCGACCGGCGAATAGGTCTGCGGCTCGAAGACAATACAAATCAGCGCGACCATCGCAACGACGGTCAGTAATCCTTTGAATGTGGTGCTTAAATAATTCTTCATGTTGTGCTTTGCTTTGCGGTAAAATTTGCTCTGAATAAAACTTCGAGTGCAAATATGCACGACAGAAGCCGCAAAACCAAGACCTATTGGTCTATTAGTGCGCGTAGGTACAGACGCGCACTAATAGACCGGAATGAGTTGGTTTTACGGCTTCTGCCTTGCATATTTGCACACGTGATTTCATTCGAAGACATCAAAGTCGATTTTAGAAGCAAGCTTGACCCGGAGATTACTCGCCGAGTGCAGCGCGTCGGCTTGATGCTGGTGCAGGAATTGCGGAAGGCAATTAAGAATGCCACTCGAGTTTCGGGTGGTGCGCAATCATCGGGTGGCGCATTGACATCCGACACCAAGCTTGAAGCGAACTTGGTGCGCTTGCAAATGGGGCTTGGTGCGAGCGGTGACTATCTGAAGTATCGTCTTGGCGGCGTTTCGCCTGCTCCGGGTGCGGTGTGGCCCGGCTTTTCGAAACTCCCAAATCTTGGTGCACTGCTGAAGTGGACCAAGCTTTCGGGTCTCTCGGTGCCACAGTGGGCGCAAAATATGGCAGATGCGAATGCAAAGCGATCAGCAAGCCCGCGCAAACATCCGAAGTTTACTGCAAAGAAAGATGCACCGTGGAATTCGAGCGATAAATATGTCGTGTGGTCGTTTGGGGTCGCACAAAGCATAAAAGCTCATGGCATCAAACCTCTCGAACACAAGAGTGGCGGTAAGATGATGAAGACGCTTCTCGAATTGCAACAGGCGAAAATTTTATCGTTGATCGAGGGAGCCGTTGCATGAGCTACGAATGGAAAACGGTATTGTTTATTTTGTTGGCGGTGCTCTGCAGTCGGCTCGCATGGGATGTTTTTCATGTGTGGCGCTACCGCTTGCCACGAGCAACCGACAAACGAGTACGCAAAGCCTTAGAAGAAAAAATACAGAAACTCAAAGAAGACCATGAATGAAGGGACCATTGCACTTATCGTCACGATCATCGGCGTAGCCGTCGGTGCGACGTGGAAGATTTCAGACATTTTGGTTAAGATCTATGTGGCGATGGCAAACATCGGCAACAAGGTTGATAATCACGGTGAAATAATTAACGACCACAAAGATCGGCTCGACGAGCACGAACACCGTATTGTAAAACTCGAAGGAAAATAATCATGAAAATAACATTACATCGCAACATTTTTGATGAAACAACGACACTTGGTGCACTAAGCATCGACGGCACCGACGAATGCCTGACGCTCGAACCAACCGTTCGCGTTCCGGGTGTGAAAGTACCGGATGTGACCGCGATTCCATTCGGCACCTATCAGATCATTATTGATTTTTCGCAAAAATTCAAACGCTGGATGCCGCATATTCTTGGCGTGCAGGATTTCCTCGGCATCAGAATTCATCCCGGTAACAGTGCCAACGACACTCACGGCTGTATTCTCACAGGGCAGAAGATCGAAGGCGATCAGATAGTAAAAAGCGGTGTCGCGTATGAAACGCTCTTCGCAAAGATCG
>JANYDV010000312.1 GCA_025363505.1 Bacteroidota bacterium | reverse complement strand
TGTATTGATCTCGACGCGACCTGCGCGGCAGCCTATAGCGGACTTGCTAATTCATTGTTAGCGATCTATCGGCACTATGAGCGTGATGATCACATCCTTGTTCGTGCAGAACAAGCAATAACCACTGCATTAAAGATCGACCCAAAACGCTACAGTACCTATAGTATGCTGGCGTTGTTGAATTATTATAAAAAAAATTACGATGAAGCAATCGCTTTAGGAAAAAAAACGATTACCTTAGATCCCGAGAGTCCGGAAGCACATTTTCATCTCGGATTTATTTATATGAATATCGGCAAGCACCTGCTGTCAGCCGAAGAATTTGAAAAAGTCATTGTGCTCAATCCCGCCGATCTCGCGGCGCATCTGAATCTGGCTATCGAATATGATAATGCTAATGAGAAAGTAAAACTTCGTGTTGCCGCCGAACGCGCTTTGCCAATTTTCGAGCAATACCTTCAGCAACATCCCGACGACCATAACAAACGTATGAGCCTTGCGCTCTTGCTCTATTACTGCGATCGCAAAGAATGTTTCGACGAAATAGAAAAGGTGCTGGCATCGAATGAGGTCGATGGTACCATTTTGTATAATTTTGCATGGATCTATAATCGTCACAATCAATCTGATCGGGCATTGGATATGCTCGAACGTGCCGTCAGTGCAGGCTTTGTCAATATAGAGCTCATCAGGGATGATCCATTTTGGGCGCCACTGCATCAACAGCAACGCTGGAAAACCTTAATCAAAACACTCGAAGCCGCACCGACTCCGCACGTTCAGACCAAGACGCCCGAACATTCCGAGACGGTTGTCATCACACCCCTTCCCGAAGGAAAACCGAAAAGAAGATTATTGATCGCTATCAGTATCGCGGCAATAGTGTTGATGGCTCTCGCATATTTTTTCTTTTTTAGAAATACCCAACAACCCTTTTCAGAAAAACCAAAACGAATTGCGATATTACCGTTCGAGAATTTGAGCCGCAACAACGACGACGAATATTTTGCCGACGGAATGACCACCGAGTTGATCAACTCGCTTTCGCGCATTCATTCACTCACCGTGACCGACCGGGTGACATCAATGGGCTATCGCGGCAAAAAATTAGACGTTAAAGAAATTGCCGCACAACTTGGGGTCAACTATATCGTCGAAGGCACGATACGCAAGCAAGACAGCCTCATCAAGGTGACGGTCGCGTTGATCGAGGTCGAAACCGGCAAGACACTCTGGACCGGTGATTTTCCCGGATCAATGAAAGATATTTTCGAGACACAAGAAAAAGTAGCGCACGAAATCATTGCAGGATTACAACTCACATTATCCGAAACAGAGAAAAATCGCTTCAATGCCAGAATGACCAACAGCCCGGCGGCGTATGAATTATATCTGAAAGGTTTTTATTTCCGACTCAATGAGACGCCCGAAAGTTCGGATGAAGCTATTAAGTATCTGGAGCAAGCCGTAAGCATAGATCCACATTTTATCGAAGCAATCGTTGAGTTGGGGCTTGCAAATTTTGTTTCTGTGTACTATCATCACGAGCGCGCCAACAAAGCGCGGGAGTTATATCTTCGAGCAATGGCTATTGATTCGAACAATACGATTGTACTCTCACGATATGCCCAACTTCTGGCGCAAGTCGATCACGACAGTCTGCGTTCTATCGGCTATGCCAAACGAGCCGTCGAGATCGAGCCTACTAATTCCGGGTTGCTTTTTTGTTTGGGATTTGTCTATGATCAATTCGAAATGTGGACAGAATCTGTCGATTCCTATAAAAAAAGTATTGCTTTTCTTCCGACGCATGTGGGTTCACGAATTAATTTGTTCAATATCTATTCAGAACGAATTAAAGATTCACTCGCTCTGCTGGATCTGTCTCTTCAATCGTTACCATACTTCAAACACTTGCTCCAGTTGCACCCTGAACATGTAGTCTATAGGAGTTTTTATATTCGGATGCTTGCAGTTACCCATGCAGCGTCAGAAACGTTTGATCAAATAAATATTCTTGTGGCAACCCCAAATTGTCCTTCATGGATAAGAGTCAACGCCGCACTCACAGCAATTTCTCTACAAAATATTCCGAAAGCTGAAGCAATATTAGCACACGTTATAGAAGAAGGGGAAGAGCAGTCACTACGCGATCTGTTATCGATACCAGAATACCAACCCATTCGGATGTTACCGTCTTGGCAGAGTCTCAAAACAAAGATTGAAGCAAAACTACGCTCGAAGACTTCGTAGAGATACTGAGCTCTGGTCAAAAAAATGTATTGGTCACTCTCACACTCTTACCACACCCACTCCGGTATTCTGACGATCTCGCCGATCGCACCGCGTATCGGATGCCACAGCGACCAGAACGCACTGACCTTGGGGTCGAGCGCGGAAGATATTTCTGCTTTGTATAACGGATGGTCTTTTTCCGGGGTGTTATGCGAGCGCATAAATAGGGCATTCGCAAAAAATGAAAAAAGACCCGGAGGAAATTTATCCCATTTATAAAACGTCACTTCGAGACTATCGTATTGCGGTATGATCACACCGGTCATCATACTATCTTTCAAATGAAGATCGAACGTTGCGGAATAAATCGTGCCATGAAGAATGAACGGTTCGCTTTGAGCAAGAAATTCATTCAGTACCGAAGCATCTATTGTGCCGACCGAGCCATTGATGTTCAGGTTCAGATTCGGATTCATCAATTGATAATCACTTGTGAAGGTAATGTGACCGGCGTTCATAATTTTCATTTCACCTTCGATTGGCGTCACGCTCAGCGGTGAAGTGCCCGGCAGATTAGAGATCGCTCCGATTTTCAAATTTACATGATCGAGCGTCACCATACCGGGGGGCGCTTTGTAATACCAGCTTTCACGAAACGTGATCCGACCCTCGGTAGAAATAACTCGCTTGATCGAAAGCGGGGTCACGATCGCTCGAAATAATTCATTCGGATATTTGTCACTGACTGTGCGCGGTTCTTCGGGGCGACGACGGTCGCCATAGACATTTACACTCCAATTGTTGAGGGAAATACTATCAGCAAAAATACCGTTGCCTAAAAAAAGCTGTTGATAATTCACGCCGCCGATTTCGATCTTCGGCGCAAGAATTTCTATTCGCTCGGTGCGATACTTGAACGCCAAGCCAAACGAATCTTCCGCAATAAGTGGATGCATCACAATCGAATCAACAGTCAGTGTGCGTTTACGAAGGTCGCCTCTGATACCGCCTTCTGAATAACGATTCGTCGCCCCAGGTGTATGTTGCGTCATTGCGCCCACGGCAAACGTCGCACTGCTGCTAAAAAGCATTCCGCGATTGCGTACCCACGTGTTCGGCGTAAGATTAAAATTCTTCAGCGACAGTCTAAGCCCGCCAATCGAATCACCACGTTGTGATGGAACACTCGGATCATCAAAGAGATGAATGTTCTGAAGCCAACCACCCGACACAGAAATCGACCCGACGCTCACGACCGGCAACAGATTTGGTAACGGATACTCCTTCATCTTACGAATGAGCGCAAGCGGATCGATCTTCAGGAGCGAATCAAGATTGGTGATCGCCGGTGTCATTGTATTGCCGAGAGTGATCGTCGGCGAATTTACCTTTACACTCGCGCAAAAAAAGCCTTCGCGCATCAACAGTCTCCAAATATCAATACCATTGATATCAACCGACTTCAGCTTCACTTGTTTCAGCAGCGTGAAGTTCGGGTCTAAAGAAATATTCGAAACCGTTATTGTTTTTTCGGTGCCGCGCACATTACCGATACGCAACTTCCCGAGCGAGCTATTGACGGTGTTCTCGGTTGCGGTTCTGAAGTTTGCATCTTTGCTAAAAAACGTCGAGACGTTTTCGAACGGTGTGGAGTGATCGAGCCGAAAGCCATTCAAGTTCATCATTATGCTCTTGAGCGAACTCATTTTTTTTGTTTCCGGCAACAGCGCATACATTTCCGCATTCGCAATCTCGATGTGATCAAGCGTTACATCGGGCAGTAATGTTGGCAACGGAATAAAATCTGATGAATTGAGATGGATCTGAGAATGAGGACGAATGTTTGCAACGTCTTGCAAATAGATCTTTGGCTCGGTGATCGAAACTGTTCTGCCATGAAGACCTTTGCCGGCAAGGGCTTGATACCAATCAAGACCACGAAAGACCACTTGTTTCACTTCGACACGGCGCACTTCGTCTATCGGCTTGGTCGTAGTAACATCATAGACATTCATCGAAGAATCAATCAAGTCGCCATCGACACTCGCCACGGTGATGTCACTGAGACCGGCGGAGTCGACGTGCGAAATATCATGCGCCGCGAAGGTCGCACTTTTACAAAAAAACGTGAGCGCGGCTTGCTTGTAGGTTTTTTCGTCAAGGTAAAAATCCCGAAACTCCAGCGAAGCATTCTTGACCAGCAAACCACTGCGATGCTGACCCAACCCACCTTTGACATGCTGATAGCTCACGATGTTCGTGTCAGCATCTGCTTCGGATAGATACACCTCAGCGTTCTCGACTTTTATTACTTTCGAGGAGACCGCCGGAAGAAAACTCGGCAGCAGATCGGTATTCTCGGCAAACTTCGGAAGCGTGCCGGGGCGTAAATATATTTTTGGCGAGCGGACGGTGATTGTCCCCGCAAAAAGACCTTTCTGAAAAATCAGTTTCCAATAATCAAGCGCCGCAATCATCACCGTATCAGTTGTCAAGCGATCGAGCGGAGTGCTGACGCCAAAATGATTACCTAAACTATCGAAAGAGCCTTCGAGTGTTTTTCCGTTATCAACGATACGCACACCCGTCAGAATAAGACTATCTTTGTTTTGGGTGAGCGCAATACTATTCATTTCAAGCGAGTACCGGTTGCCCAAACGATCGACTACTAATTGCTTGAGTTTTGGCTCGACGACATAATGAATAACAGAGTTAGCAAAGAACGTCAGGATAATCCAGGCAATAAGCACACCTAACACTGCTATCGCAGCCAGTGCATAGCAGATAATCCTTGTACGTGAACGTGGTTTTTTTTTCTTGAGAGCAGTCGAACTCTCAAGAATGCCTTTTTCCTGCATTTTGAGTGAAAACGTGATTGAATTGTTGAACCATGACGATGGAGTCTCAGACTTAACGCAGATCGAAGAGTATCTGTTTCAGAAATCCTTACTGAAAGCCCACTCTTACCAATTGTTATTTATGGCACTAAAGCCCTTATTTTTCCGTATATTTAGACAGCTGTCGGTTGTGTCATGGGATTGTTTTCTGAGAAGATCACCATTACTGGGAGTATGGTATCGAATTGAAACGCACGCGCATCATCATCTTCTTCTTTTGTATCGTTATTCTGCAAACACTTGCGGTCAGTTCTGTGTGTGCTCAACAGATGACGTGGGGCGTTATAGGTCAAAACTTCGCCGGTGGTTTTACTCCCGTTGCGATCGCCACTGAAGACGGAATTGTACTTGGCGGTGGTATTAACGGGCTTATCATCACGACCAATGGCGGCGCTTCCTGGCAGATGATCACCCCGCCCGCACTTGCCAACGGTTCGGTCATTGCGAATATTGCCATTTATGATCGCAACACGTTTTGTGTGCAGTCGGTGGTCGGCAATAA